>CANNNV010000025.1 GCA_947506155.1 Methylococcaceae bacterium | reverse complement strand
TCGTCCCGATCCCGCCATTCAGCCTAGAGAAGGCGTACGCGACACCGGCATCAAGGCAACCGGCCTTCTTTTTCCCAGCGCCTAAGGGTTGACTCGGAAACTCCAAGTACAATCGCAGCTTGTTTTATCGTTAATAACCTATTCATATTGTGCAATTATGAATAAGTTTAGCTATGTTTTCAGCTGTCTGTTAACAACCCTTGGCTTTAGTCGTCAAGGTAATTTGACCGTTGCCGTACTTATTGCTGTTGTCGATTAAATTATACCCTGCGACACGCCATTAATATGTTTAAGCGTACCGATTGTAAGTTAAATCAAAAATTATATCTTAGGCATCATCCGAAGGAACTGAAGTTGTTCCTTCGGATGATGATGCTACACTTTTTTCACAAATTCTGATTTGAGCTTCATTGCTCCAATTCCGTCAATTTTACAGTCAATATCATGATCCCCGTCAACTAGCCTAATATTCCTAACCTTGGTACCAACTTTGACTACCAAAGAGGAACCTTTAACCTTGAGGTCTTTAATTACCGTTACCGTATCACCATCTTGTAATACATTCCCGTTAGCGTCCTTGATCACACGATCATCATTCTCCGCTTGCGCATCTTGTGGCCATTCATGTGAACATTCCGGACAAATGTACAGAGAGCCATCATTGTAAGTATATTCTGAGCCGCACTTCGGGCAATTGGGTAAGCTATTCATTGGACCTACTATCTTTAAGTTAATTAAATTTATGGGGTTCATAATTCCTTTTTTCAAGGCATAATTTTTTGCAATCTTAGTAAAATTTGGGCACAAGACAAATTACTAAGCAAAGTTCACTACCAATCACCATGCCTACCATGGTCTTCAATGAATTTACCGGCTCCTGTTAATTCGCTGGTTATTTCAAAAAAAAACAGGTTACTGCGATCACTTTTTGATTCAAATTGATCTACCTCAACTTCAAATTCAGTAGCTTCATTTATTAACTCGCCATCGTCATCATACTCAGCGTTAATGCCATAACAATCACCATAAACGCCGATAATAAGATTGTCATACACAGCTAAATATCGCTCATCATCTGATAAATAATCTTTATCAGGCATCCATGCTGCAAATGGGGTTTCATGCAGTTTCGCAAAATCTTTGGCTATCTCTATTTTTTTATTATCGCTGATCATTTTTTTCCGTTGGCTATTTGTTTGTTAATCTTTTAATTTGAGTCTGGCTCTTTGGTTTCTGCAATCACAGGTTGAGCTTGACTAACCAACTTCAATAGTTGTGATAGATCATCAGAAGTTTGCGCGACTGGTTGCGGCCCCTGTATTTTTTCCTGGGTCCAATCCACCATTTCCCCTGAACCCCATGAAAACAGTGAGGCAAGCGTAAATACCAGAGTGCCCCGAGTCATACCCTTGGGCAAGCCTTGTTGCTCCAGATATTGGTGGAGATACTTGGCGGCTATGAAAAACACCAAAGTAGAAATTATTAGATTCCATACGGAGGGTAGCATAAACATTATTGAATTTTCTCTTGTGAATGTATGTTGTTTTACAGTGCCTTGGTTAAGCTGCCGATTTTAATCGAGACGCAGATTAATGTCTTACCGATGCTGGTGCTAATACCACTCTTGCACCATTACTTTCCGGAGCACTGACAACGCCAGCTACTTCCATGTTTTCAATCATGATTGTAGCCCGGTTATAACCGATTTTGAAGCGTCTTTGTACCTTGGATATTGATGCTTTACGACTTTCGGTGACGAATTGTACCGCTTCATTATACAAGGGATCAGTTTCAACATCGCTGCTGTAACCATCGCCTGAATTAGATGATTCACGGATGATGTCATCCAGATAGTCGGGTGGTGCAGTTTGTTTTAAGAATTCAACCACGCGGTGTACTTCATGGTCATCGACAAATGCACCGTGAGCGCGGATTGGAATGCTGGTTCCTGAAGGTAAAAATAGCATGTCACCGTTGCCTAGCAGGGTTTCAGCACCGCCTTGATCGAGTATGGTACGCGAATCAATGCGCGAGGACACCTGAAATGAAATTCGGGTAGGCACGTTGGCTTTGATTAAACCAGTCAAGACATCGACCGATGGCCGTTGCGTAGCCAAAATCAAGTGAATGCCAGCCGCACGAGCTTTTTGTGCAAGACGAGCGATCAGTTCTTCAACTTTTTTACCAACAATCATCATCATGTCGGCCAGTTCGTCGATGACGATGACGATACTGGGCAGGGTCATTAAAACAGGATAGTTTTTTCCTGCTTGCTGTGTTTGAAACATTGGGTCTCTAATAGTTTCGCCTCTTGCCGTCGCGTCTTCTATCAACTGATTAAATCCAGCCATATTTCTAACCCCCATTTTGGACATTAATTTATAACGTCTTTCCATTTCAGCAACTGCCCAGCGCAGTGCATTGCTGGCTTCCTTCATGTCAGTTACTACAGGGGTTAATAAATGTGGAATACCTTCATAAACCGATAACTCCAGCATCTTTGGATCAATCATGATCATCCGTACCTGTTCTGGTTTCGCCTTATAAAGCAAACTCAGTATCATCGTGTTGATGGCAACTGATTTACCAGAACCGGTAGTGCCGGCGACCAGTACATGAGGCATTTTGCCAAGATCAGCAACCATTGGGGTGCCGGAAATATCCTTGCCCATTGCCAGAGTTAGCATGGATTTGGATTTTTCAAAAGATGATGACACCAATAATTCCCGTAAAGTTACCATTTCCCGCACTCGATTAGGAATTTCAAGACCGACTACGGATTTACCGGGAATAATTTCAACGATACGTACGCTAGTCACCGACAATGCTCTAGCCAAATCTTTGGACAGACTACTGATGCGACTGACTTTAACACCGGCGGCAGGTTGTAATTCAAAGCGGGTGATAACAGGACCTGGATGAAATCCAACCACGGCGACCGCAACATTAAAGTCAGACAAAATATCTTCCACTAGCCGTGACATAGCTTCCAAATCGGTCTGCGAATAACCTATAACGCTGGTATCGCGCTGGTCTAGTAACTCCAACGAAGGTAAAACGCCTTTACTGGTATCATATTTGACGGTTGGCTGTTTTTTTTGGGAAAAAATATTTTTTGCAGGTGTTCCTAGCGGTTTGTCGATAATGGGCATGACCTTGGTAATAGATTGGACAATAGATTTGACAATGGGCGCTCTTTTAATTTGGGGTTTTGCCAGTTGACTGGCTCGTATCTCGGCGCGCTTAGCTGAATAATCCCGTAACAAATCCAAAGCACTATGGCACGAAAATCGGCCTATAAACACGGTATATTTACCAATAACATCAATCACTGCTAGCCAAGAAACTCCGGTAAGCAAGGTTACTCCAGCCAGTAAAATTAATAACAAGAGCAAAGTTGCTCCCGAATTACCAAGTACGACCAACAAGGCATTGCCGGTTTCCTGGCCTAAAATACCTCCGGTGTTGCTAGGTAGCTCAACACCTATTCTTAGCAGGTACAAATTCAGTAATGCAGCACTTGAAGCAATGGTGGCTACAAAGCCTAAACATTGCAATCCGATTAGCATTTTTTCACGTCCACGTATGCCCTGAGTGAAAATAAGATAACCTTGCCAGAAAATAATGACCGGAAATAGATAAGCAACCAAGCCAAAACAGCTGAGCATGAAGTCAGCAATCCACGCACCAAAAACACCGCAAGCGTTGGAAATTGTCCGAACTGATCCGCTGTGCGTAAAGCCCGCATCTTCGTTACTAAAAGTGATCAATGCAATTAAAAAAAATAATGCGCCGGCAATGAAGCTTAATAAAGCCACTTCACGCAAACCACGAAAGGTTTTTTCTTCCATTACAGCCGCCATAATTAACAACTCGTTACATAAATCACCGATAAAACATGATTATAGATGAATAACACGACGTTTCACATTAATAATCTCCGAATTAAATCCTGCCCAATTGTGAGGCATCGGTTAGCTTTTCCGGTGAAAAAGTTTACTAAACGCAGTTTTATCCTTTTTTTTAGATTGAAACCTACCCACTGATTAAGGATAATTAAAAAATTAACATCTATGCGTTAGCATAGTATTATCAACAACGACCTCTTCGTTTAAATTGAGTGTGGTAAAGCCACCGGCCTCAGTCTGTCGAATGGTTGTCGTCGGGTTCTGCATAATAATTAAATTTGTACGGTCCTCGCTGATGTTTTATTACCACCGATTATGATTGAATACATTTTCCACTTTTCACCTATAAAGGATTTTTAATGAGTGACTCCAAACATTGTCGTCTTTTGATTCTCGGCTCCGGTCCTGCCGGTTATACAGCGGCAATTTATGCCGCACGCGCCAATTTGAATCCAGTAATTATTACTGGTATGCAGCAAGGCGGCCAATTAACAACAACGACCGAAGTTGATAACTGGCCCGGTGATGTTGAAGGCTTGCAAGGCCCGGCACTAATGGAAAGAATGCAAAGACACGCTGAACGCTTTAATACCGAAATTATTTTTGATCAAATACACACGGCTGACTTATCTGCTCGTCCATTTACCCTAACCGGCGATTCCGGCACTTATACCTGCGATGCACTGGTCATTGCGACGGGTGCTTCTGCGCGTTACTTAGGCCTAGCTTCCGAAGAAGCTTTTAAAGGCAAAGGGGTTTCAGCTTGCGCGACCTGTGATGGCTTTTTTTACAAAAACAAAGTGGTTGCAGTGATCGGCGGTGGCAATACCGCTGTGGAAGAGGCGCTTTATTTAGCTAATATTGCCTCAAAGGTTATTGTCGTCCATAGGCGAGATAAATTTCGTTCCGAAAAAATCCTCTCTGACAAGTTGATTGAAAAGTCGAAAACCGGCAATGTAGTGATCGAATGGAATTATCAACTGGATGAAGTACTGGGTGACAATATGGGGGTTACCGGTCTTAGAATCAAAAATACCCTGGATGGCTCAACCAAAGATCTAGAGGCGCATGGCGTATTTATAGCTATCGGTCACACACCTAATACCGGTATTTTTGAAGGCCAGCTGGCTATGGAACACGGCTATATTAAAGTTAACAGCGGCATACACGGGAACGCCACAGCAACTAGTGTTGAAGGCGTATTTGCTGCAGGTGATGTAATGGACTCTGTTTATAAACAGGCGATTACTTCAGCAGGAGCTGGTTGTATGGCAGCGCTGGATGCAGAAAAATTTCTCGATGAAATCGTTTAATTAAACGGTTATTTTTGAACTTCTTATGTTTTCGACTAAATGAAACTTTCACTACAAGAACAATTACTAAAGTCTGGTTTAGTGAGTGCGGCCCAAGCCAAAAGCGTTAAATCTGACAAGCGTAAACAAACTCAACAGCAACGAAAGAATAAAGTTGAAGTAATTGATGAGGCTAAAGAGCTGGCTCAAAAAGCACAGTCTGAAAAAATCGATAGGGACAGGTCACTTAATCAATTGCGCCAGCAGCAGGAAGAACAAAAACAATTGGCCGCTCAAATAATACAGATTATTGAGTTAAATCGGTTGCCCCGAGACGCTGAAGGCTTAGCCTACCATTTTACTGATCATAATAAGGTCAAGCGCCTGTACGTGTCGGAGGCAATGCGTGATCAAATCGCCGATGGACGGTTGGCTATTGTAAGGTTAGGGAATATTTATGAAGTTGTGTCAGCGGAAACAGCAAAAAAAGTACAATTTCGTGATGCTGCCAGTGTGATCGTTTTTAATCAGCAAGATAAATCGGCAGATCCAATAGATGATGCTTATGCAGAGTATCAGGTTCCCGATGACTTGATCTGGTAGCCGATACGCTATCCATCCCCAATCTAAAGGACGGGGTATCTCGTACAAAAACTGATGAAAATGGCATGTCACTTAATATGATCCAATCTATATCCACTTGTTTATTATGCTGTATCGTTATTTTTTCAACAGGATTTACTTCTACTGCATACGCTCAGAACTTATTGGAAGTATATGAGCTTGCGTTGCAAAATGATCCTGTTTTAAAACAGGTCCATGCCAGTCAGCTTGCGATTGGTGAATCAAAAAATCAAAGTGTTGCTAAATTCTTGCCCAATATTTCTGCAACAGGCGTTAGCAATTTGAATCGTTTGACTAATAATAGGGCAACTTATCAAGGTAGTGGCGTACAGGATTATAGCGATAATAATTTTACTGTTAATTTAACTCAGCCTTTGTTTCATTGGGAACATTGGATACAACTCAGTCAGTCCGATAATCAAATTGCCCAGGCCGAAGCAGATTACCAGACTGAGTTGCAAAAAATGATGGTTAAAATTACCGAGGCCTATTTCAATATCCTATCGGCACAGGATAATCTTGACTTTACCTTTTCAGAAAAACAGGCAATTGCGCGGCAACTTGAACAGGCTAAACAACGCTTTGCTATCGGACTTATTGATATTACTGAAGTTCATCAGGCTCAAGCCGCTTTCGACAGAGTTATTGCCAATGAAATTGAAGCATCCAATAATGTAGATAATCAAAAGGAAGCGTTAACAGCGATTATTGGCGATCAGAATCTTGTACTTAATAATCTTGGCGAGTCTATTCCACTAGCTAGACCCGTGCCAGATGATATTTCAGCGTGGAGTGACTCGGCTGAACTGGGTAATTTCAGTATTATTTCGGCTTTTAATCAGATGGAATTTTCTCGAAAATCGATAGACTTGCAACGTAACGGGCATTTGCCGCAACTTGATCTAATTGCTTCTTTAGGTGAATACACGACGACTAGCAAATTTGGTTTACAAGGCTCGACAGAAATTGTAGGTGTGCGTTTAAACCTGCCCTTGTTTGAAGGTGGGGCGGTTAACTCCAGAACCCAGCAGGCCAGTTATAAATTCGAGCAGGCTAAAGAAAATTTAACGGCGATAAAACGAGCAATAAAGCGTCAGGTAAAAGATGCCTATCGGGGTATTACAACCAGTATCAGTCGTGTGTTAGCGCTAAAAACGGCCGTTAACTCTGCTGAAATAGCCTTGCTGGCGACTGAAGCCGGTTTTGCGATCGGTGTTCGAACCTTAGTTGAAGTATTAGACGAGCAAAAAAATTTATATCGAGATAAACGAGATTATTCGCGCATTCGTTATGATTATTTGTTGAACAGCATCAAGCTAAAACAAGCTGCTAGTAATCTTGGACCACAAGATCTTGAACAAATAAATCGATTACTGGTTGCAAAATCTGTGGTAATTCATGAAAAATAGCTTGGGTGCAGTTATTGGGGTATGACTTTTTGGTTTCAAAGCCTCTACAGCGGATGCTTTTATCCAGAGATTTGTAGCCTTGTAAATAAAATTTTTCTGGATGGTTAGATTGATAAGATCCTGCGTTAAAATGGATCTCTGTAATCACCTCCAAAATCAGAATATACCTTTATGCCGCTTTTCCTCCGCTTTACTGTTACGAATCATGTCTGAAAATTATTCGTTTGATCATGACTATTCGTTAGATTCGTTAAAGGTTCCACCCAAATCCATTCAGGCTGAACAGTCGGTGTTAGGTGGCTTAATGCTGGATAATCAAACCTGGGATTCGGTTTCTGACAAGGTGGTTGAAGGTGACTTTTATCGCCGGGATCACCGGCTTATTTTCAGGACGATTGAGCAGCTTGCCGAAAAACAGATTCCTTTTGATGTCATTACCTTGTCGGAATCCTTGCAAGTTATAGGCGAACTGGAAAATTGCGGTGGATTATCTTACTTGGGAACGCTGGCAAAAGATACGCCCAGCGCTGCTAATATTGTAGCCTATGCCAATATCGTCAGGGATCGATCTGTGTTGAGGCAGTTAATCCATGTCGGCACAGAAATTTCTGATTCTGCACTCAATACCGAAGGTCGCGAGACCGCTGATCTGCTTGAAAATGCCGAGCGACAAGTATTTAAAATCGCCGAACAACGTCAGCGAGGGCAGGGTGGTTTTTCAACAATTAAATCGCTGCTAGCACGTGCTGTCGATAAAATCGAAACCCTGTTTGAACAGGAAGGCTCCATAACAGGTGCGGCCACCGGCTTTACCGATTTTGATCAATTGACTTCTGGACTGCAACCGGCTGATTTGATTATTGTTGCCGGTAGGCCGTCAATGGGAAAAACGACAATAGCGATGAACATGGCTGAAAACGTCGCAATCAAGGGTGACAAACCTGTTGCAGTGTTCAGTATGGAAATGCCGGGTGATTCGCTGGCGATGCGGATGATGTCGTCTTTAGGTCGTATTGATCAGCATAGAATCAGAACCGGCAAACTGAAAGAAGATGAGTGGCCGCGCCTGACGTCAGCGATTAATATTCTGGCTGGAACTAAATTATTTATCGATGATACCCCAGCTTTAACGCCGACCGAAGTGCGTTCAAGAGCCAGACGTTTGGCGCGTGAACATGGGCAGCTAGGATTGATCGTACTGGATTATTTGCAGCTGATGCAATCGCCATCCAGCGGTGAAAATCGGGTGCAGCAAATTTCTGATATTTCCCGAAGCTTAAAGGCGTTGGCCAAAGAACTGAATGTTCCTGTAGTGGCCTTATCCCAGCTTAATCGTAATCTTGAGCAGCGTCCTAATAAACGCCCCATGATGTCTGATTTACGCGAATCTGGTGCGATTGAGCAGGATGCCGATTTGATCGTATTCGTATACCGGGACGAAGTGTATAACGAAGATAGTCCAGATAAAGGTACCGCTGAGATTATTATTGGTAAGCAGCGTAATGGGCCATTGGGCACCGTCAGACTAAGATTTTTGGGGGAATTTACCCGTTTTGAAAATTGTGCTGGTGTTTACACTGGCGGAGATTACGAATGAGCCTAGCAGCAGTCGCTGTACTTAATTTGGATGCTGTTCAGCATAATCTAGCCAAAGTACGAAGTTGTGCGCCGACTGCTAAGATTATGGCAGTCATCAAGGCTAATGGTTATGGGCATGGGATGTTGCGTATTGCAAAAGCGTTACAGAATGTTGATGCTTTTGCGGTTGCCAGGGTTGATGAAGGCATACGCTTGCGCAAGGCGGGATTTACCAACAGGATTGCTGTTTTGGATGGTTTTGCTTGTGCCGAAGAATTGGATGAATTGCTGTGTTATCAACTGGAGTCTGTAGTTCATTCCTTAACTCAGCTGGATATATTTGCTAATACGAAAAGCCTAAAGCCCTCTCCACAGAGAGAGGGTTGGGTGAGGGCAGACCCAACGGTTTGGTTAAAAATCGACACCGGCATGAATCGTCTCGGTTTCAAACCAGCAGATTTTAAAGCTGCTTATCAGCGCTTAAGTCAGTGTCCCATCATTAAACAACCTATCAATTTGATGACGCATTTTGCCAATGCGGATGACATCAACGATGGCAAAACTCTAAAGCAAATCAGCCTGTTCAATGAAACGGTTACCGGTTTTTCCGGCGAGCGCAGCCTAGCTAACTCAGCAGGAATTTTGGCCTGGAAACAATCTTTAAGTGATTGGGTGCGCCCTGGTGTGATGTTGTACGGCATTTCGCCGTTTCCGGATTCAATAGGTGCTCAGCTAGGCTTAAAGCCGGTCATGGCGTTACATTCGAGGCTGATCGCAGTCAAGTCTATCGAAGTTGGCGATACCGTTGGTTACGGGGGTAGCTGGATCTGTGAGAAACCAACCACCTTGGGTGTCGTAGCGATAGGTTATGGTGATGGTTATCCCCGTTATGCCAAAGTCGGCACACCGGTACTGGTCAATGGTCAGCGTGTTTCGCTGATAGGAAGGGTTTCAATGGACATGATTACCGTTGATCTAGGCATTCAAACTGATGCCAAGCACGGAGATCCAGTGACTTTGTGGGGCGAAGATTTGCCTGTTGAGGAGGTAGCGCAATGGTCAGATACCATACCTTATACGCTAGTGTGTGGCGTTACCCAGCGAGTGCAGTTGGTTGAAAAATAACCGGCTTATCGCTCCCACGCCGGAGCGTGGGAAATTTGGGTGGCAAATATGTTGATTAGCACTCCGAGTCATCAATCGTAATCCGGTAAGCATTGCTTCCTACGTTAGCACGCCTCAATTGGCGTAATTCCTCAGCGGCCTGATTGCGCTGCTCAATAATCAAGCGGGTAATATCCTGGTCAATCATCTGGATTTCTTTAATCACAGTGGCCAGATGCGATTCCTCCACGGTCTGAGTTTCGACAACTATTTCCAGCATCCTGCGACGTTGGGACTCTAGTAACTCAAAGGCGTTCCAATCATCCGCTGTTGCTGTAGCGAGCATGGCTCGAGTTAAATTAAGCAATTGATCAGTCTTGGTATTCATGTCCAATGTCATCAGTCTTTTTCCACCCGTAACGGTTTCTTTAATTAGTCGATGTAGTGGAGCTAAATTGTTTCGTCAGAAAGCTTGAGGTTGCCTGCATTTTACCGAGTAGAGCATCCATTGCATTAAAGCGAGTGAGCAGGCTTTTTTGTAGCAGGCTCATTCTAGCAGCAAGCGCTGTGCGGTCTGTCGCTATTTTAGTCAGATTGGTTTGTAAACTGGTTGAGCGGCTATTGAAGGTACCCGTTGAGCCGATTGCACCGGTCAATACATTATCCAGCTGTTCCATTAAGCCGCGTGAAAAATTGACTGTACCTTTGTCGCCACTAACAGTATCGCTGATTATTAGCATTAACCCTACAGGATCGCCTTTTGTTGATGTTAATTGCAGGCCACTGCCGGTGGCAGCCAGTCCACCGATAGTACCCGCAACATCCTTACCTGCAGTGGAGGTCGTACTGCCGATTAAACCTAGCAAAGTCGAGTCTGTAGTAACCGCTATCTTGGATGAGGCTCCATAACTTTTTGAGGTGAGTACCATATTGCTTCCGTCATAAGTGACGCTGACGGATGCGCCTGATGCTTTTATTGCACTGTCGGCGTTGATACGTGTTTGCATTTCCGTCGCTAAATCAGCGCCGGTGGCATAAGTTTTTTGGGTCAAAGCGACAGTGCCGGACTGAGAACCATCGATATTAATGGTAAAGCTATTCGAGCTGTTCACAGTAAAAGGGAAAGCAGGCATTGGGGCGCTTAATGCGCTCTGAACCGCAGCTTGTGTGATGTTGACGGCATATTGACCTGCCTTGGTATCGGCTGTGTTGGTGATGTACACAACATTGGCATTGGAGGCAATACCCTGCGGTGCAAACACTCCGGCTACACCTGAAGGATTTGAACTCAGCTGGCTGTTTAGCCTACTGCTGTTAAATGTTAGTGTACCGTCTTTTTGAGTGGAGATACCAATCTCTGTCATAGAGGTCGCCGAGCCGCTCAAGCCGCTGACTATGCTACCCAGCGTGTTGCGTAGTTTAAATAGAGTTTTCTGTACCGTTGCGTCTCCGAGTAACACCCCTCCTGTTTTCGTTTTCGTGTCATAACTGGTCAGAGGATTTACGGTAGTAATCAGGTCATTAAAACTCTTGACGAAGCCACTGACTGCCGTGGCAATATCTGCATTATTTTGGCTGATTCCAAGCGTGACAATTTTACCCGGCTGGGCTTGTAAAAGATTAAGTGAAAGTCCTTTGATGACTGTGTTGACGGTATTGGTTGAATTGACTATATCCAGTCCGTTAATAGCCAGTTTGGCATCCTGGGCTGTTTGCGATTGTGTCATATTGGCCGCTGCCACATTAAATGCCAGAGCCGACAAGCCTGATGTATCTGTATCATTGCTATCGCCGGTGTCAGTAACGTTAATTTGCATACTGCTTTTTGCACCGGTCGAGGTCGAATTTAAAACCAGACGGGAGCCGGTATTATCGGTGAACACTACCGCTGTTATACCTGCTTTGGCTTGATTGATTGCCTGACTTAGTCCTACTAGGGTGTTATTAGTGGCATCAACATTAAGTGTCAATCCACTTTGGGTGCTGTCTTGGGTAAAACCGGTGGGCTTGCCGTTGACGTCAAAAGTAGATGTGCCGAAATTAATGGTTAGTGTGCCAGTACCCACGGTAGAAGTTGGGGATAGTAGAGGCAATGAGGCCAAAGTCTGATTTTTGGCCAGCTGCTTGACTTCCAGATTGTAGCTGCCTTGATCAGCATTGCTAAATGCGGTAGCAGTTATGATAGAAGTATCGCTAGAAACAGCGGTGGGTTTTTGGAAAGTGCTGAGGTTTTTCAGCGCGGACAGGCTGCCTTGTAAAGTTGCCATCGCGCTGTTGAGACTACCGTAAGCGGAAATCTGGGTAGTTATTTTTGTTTGCTGGGTATCCAAAATTGTGGTGGCTGGGGTTTGTTCAGCCGAAACCAAACTCGCTACCAGAGATTTAATGTCCAGGCCTGAGCCAAGTCCTGTTGATGTAATAGCAGACATTGTTAATCCTCCGCAATATAGCTATCCAGAAAAATGTGTTCTTTGTGGCTTAAGTCGCAAAAAAGCTGCAACTCAGTCTACGCCTGCGCTTTAAATAATAAGCCGGTCAAACCATCCAGCTTTTTTGCAAGCAGTAGTGCATCTTCACTGGGTATTTGCCGTATCACTTCATTGGTTGTCGTGTCCCTAATCTGCATAACCATGCGCCCTGAAGCGTCATCCAAACTAAAGTCCAAAGTACGTTGTGCGGCCTGAAAAAACTGATTAATGTCTTTAACTGCGTTGGTTATTTCTTGTTTGTGTTCTGGGCTATTGGGATCTTTTTGTGCGGGTAACAGAACCGGTGTCGTTGTCGCCGGACTGACAGCCACAGCCGATTGTTCGGCCTTTTTAACAGTCGCCTGCATCGGACCGAAACTCTGGACGGGTGATGTCAAAATCGCTTTTAAACTGTCCATAATGCCTCCTTAGTGGTAAGGCCAAATAGGGCGAAGGTTTACAATCTTCGCCCTATTCCTGCGTTGATTAACGTAACAATGCCATTACGCCTTGGCTGGATTGGTTTGCTTGCGCCAGCATTGCGGTGCCGGCCTGTTGCAGAACTTGTGCCCGGCTCAAAGAGGCCGATTCAGCAGCAAAGTCGGCGTCCTGTATGCGGCTGACTGATTCGCTTAAATTTAGCGAAGCGGCAGTCAATGAAGAAATAGTCGAGGTGAACCGGTTTTGCACCGCACCCAAATTACTGGTTTCGTCACTAACTGTGGCCAGCGCATTATCGATAGCAGCGATGGCCTTACTGGCTCCATCTTGGGTTGACAGGTCTATGTCTTTTAGAAATTGGCCGCTTTGGGTGCCGCCATAAGTGCCGGCAATAAAACCGGATTTAGTCAATTCGATGTTGCCGTTAGTGCCAGCAGCCACGGTAAACTGGCCCGCAGAATGTAGACTAACTGTGGATACGGTGGTTTCAGCGTAATTGGCGGACAAAGCCTTGTAGCCGGCCGCTGTGGTACTCAGTGCTGTCACAAGAGGCGCAGCAGCTGCAATGCCGTTGAGTCTTGCAGTAACATCGGCTTCGACAATACCGTCATCGGCCACAGTTGCGTTCAGACCAATATCCGATCCACGAAATCCATTCGCAATATTTAAACCTCCATCAGCGACTAAAGCTGCGTTGAAAGCTTTATTACTATCGATAGTCATCGAAATATTGCGGCCATCAGCAGCGGTCAGCTTCAGTGCAGAACCGGTGTCTTCTGCTGTTACCCCCGTCTGACCGGTAAGCGCATTGAAATTTTGTACGGCGGATGCCCGATCCTTGGCTTGATCACCGGTCAAGGTCATTGAGAAGGTCTGACCATTGATGTAGACAGCGCCTACTGCACCCGTAGCACCTTGTGTGCTGGCGGCAGTGCTACTCAGACTGGTCGCATTGACCGTTGCGGTCACGCCGCTTTGTGTAGATGCTGCATTGATCGCCGCCGCCGCCGCAATGCCGCTGGATGCTTTGTTACTGCTGATTGCAGTGGTATCAGACAGGGTATCGTCGCTGGCTTTGGCGGCGGCAATGGCGATTCCGTTGATGGCCAGATCATTAGTCCTCAGCGCATCCGGGCCACCAACAACGCCGGCGTTTGTTGCGAGCAAACCGGCCAAGCCGGTAGCAGCACTGGCACCCCCTCCCGCAATAGTTGGAGTGCCAAACGTCAGCCGCTCACTCGACATGATCTCTAGGTGTTCCTCTGCATTGACCGTATCACTATTAACCTTATTTACGTGTACGTAAGTGCCGCCTAGCGCCGTGTTGATGGCGGTTTGCAAACCATCGGCATAAGTAGTTCCGGTTGCATAGTTTCCGTTCAATATCACATTGACCGCCTTTCCGCCTGAAACCGATACCGAAAATGTCTCTGCGTTAGCGCCAGAAAAATCATAACCTGCAGCGACGTCAACCGCACCTTGTAGAGCCGCGTTGCTACTACGAGCTGTAGAAGCAACCGAGGCATCATTAACCTTGGCTGTACCAGCGACCAAGCCGGCATCACTGATAGCTCCTCCACTGCCTTGAGCTATGGTAATGTCTTTGCCATTAGTAGCGCTTAAGGTATAGCCGCCATAGGATGTAGCAGAAGCAGTGATACCTGTGGCTGCCGCAGTTAACGTAGTTTGAACAACATCGATATTACGCCCATCTGCTGCGACCAAATCGACACCGGTTTCTGCTTTTCCTGAATCAACCGCTTTAACCCCGGTTTGACCAGAAATTAGGTTTATCGCATCAACAACGGTTTTTCGGTTCACCGCAGCATCTCCAGTGCCTGTAGAAATACTTGCGGTAGATATGCCATTGATAGTAATCGTACCAGTTAAGGCGACCGGCGGCACCGTCTGTACCGCCCCAGCCGCCGTATTGGCATTGACTGTGGCAGTGACGTTAGTTAGCGCAGAACTGGCATTGATAGCAGCTGCCTTGGCGATACCACTACTACCTGCAGTAGTGGTTAGTGAAAAAGTGTCATCGGCCGCGACCGAGCCGCGTATTGCTGTGCCATTGATCACCAAGTCAGAGTTAGCGAGTATAGCTGAGTTACCGACTGCACTAGCGCCCGCAGAAGTGGCTGCGCCCAGTTTGTCAGTACTCACTTGGGCGATATCAAAAGAAATGGTCTGCCCGGTGTTGGCGCCGACCTGAAAGGCTTTGTTTTTAAAAGAACCATCCAGCAGGTTGATACCGTTAAATTGGGTTTGCCCTGCAATACGGTTGATTTCTGAAATGACTTGGGTGGCTTCTTTTTGCGTGGCTGCACGATCGGCAGCTGTATTTGATGCACTGGCAGATTGCACCGCTAGATCGCGTAACTTTCCCAGATTCCCGGTCATGTCTGCTAACGCTTTTTCAGCGGTTTGCGCCAAGGAAATGCCGTCATTGGCATTACGGGCTGCTTGGTTTATTCCGGAGAGCTGCGAGTTCATCCGAGTAGCGATGGACAAGCCTGCCGCATCATCTTTTGCACTATTGATGCGCAAACCGGAAGATAAGCGTTGCATGGCTTGAGTTTGGGACATTTGCGATTTGTTTAAATTACGTTGTGCATTCAACGACATTATATTGGTATTGACATAATTGGCCATGACGCTACTCCTAAAGGGATGGTGTTGGGTTTTAGTGTCTGGGATTGTTTACATCCCTCGCATCCTGCCTCTAGTATCGGCGTTGCGATGGGAAACTTTAATTGTTTTAGGCGTTTGTCCAGCCCTTTCAAGATGCGTTTTTATCGTTCCCACGCCGGAGCGTGGGAATACTAATTGGTAGTTTCCCATGAGACTATCTCTATCAAACTCGGCAATCCCCCATAATTGGCGGTACTCGAATAGCGCCAGTCCTCAGGCAGGTTCACATAGCCGCGTTTGCATGAATGTAGTCTAATTTCTGCCTCATCATCGCCACGCTAAAGACCAGTTCGGCATGAACGCCTTCTGCCCATAATGTTTTTATACGAAGGTAAAGTTTTTATTAAATCTGTCGCTAAAATCTGCGGGTGCTCCAGGTAGGGGAACGCAACGCAACGTAATGATAAATGAGGATAGAAAAATGAATGCAATATCAGCTATCAAACAATATCAGCAAGTGAGTGTTAATAGTGCTGTCATGGGCGCCTCACCTCATCGCCTTGTGCAAATGCTGATGGAAGGGGCATTGGAACGGATTGCCGTTGCAAAAGTAGGTATGGCAAGCAATGAAATAGCTATCAAAGGCCAGAATATTGGTGTAGCCATTAATATTGTTGGCGGCTTGCAGGGGGCTTTAAATAACGAGGCGGGGGGGGAGATTGCCGGAAATCTGAATAATCTTTATGACTATATGGTGAGTCGTCTACTGGTCGCAAATAGTCAAAATGATGAAAGTATTCTAGATGAGGTTTCCGGCTTGATGGTAGAAATTAAAATGGGCTGGGATGCGATGCCTGATGCGTATAAAAATTAGCACTTGGAGATGATTCATTACAACAGGTCACTGGCAGTCTAAGGAGACGGCTGAGTAATATCAGCCGATATTTTGTAATGCGGCGATGCGCTCTTCCAGGGGGGGATGGCTCATAAATAATTTTTGTACATTGCTGCCGTTAATGCCAAAAGCGGCTAGTTGTCCAGGTAGTTCTTGTGGTTCATATTCACGTTGTAAGGTACGAAGAGCACTGATCATTTTTTCCCGCCCGGTCAATTTGGCACTGCCGGCATCCGCTTTAAATTCGCGGTAACGGGAGAACCACATGACCAGCATTGAGGCCAAAAATCCCAAGGCAATTTGTGCAACCATTTGGGCGATAAAATATCCCATGCCGTGATTTCGTTCATTTTGCAAAATAACACGGTCAACCACATGGCCGATGATACTGGCAAAAAAGTAAACAAAGGTATTTACTACCCCCTGCATCAACGCCATTGTAACCATATCCCCATTTGCAATATGGGTCATTTCATGGCCAAGCACGGCTTCAATTTCATTGTTATTCATCCGTTGCAGTAAGCCGGTGCTGACGGCTATCAACGCATTGTTTCTATTCATTCCAGTGGCAAAAGCATTGGCTTCAGGAGCCTGAAAAATACCTACTTCAGGAATACCGATGCCTGCCTGTTGAGCCAGCTTAGCCACGCTAGTCAACAACCATTGCTCACTTTGGTTTTGAGGGTGTTCGATAACCTGAACTCCCATCGCCTGTTTTGCCGTCCACTTTGACATGACTAGAGAAATAACCGAGCCGGTCATGCCAATGATTGCTGACATGACTAGCAGCGCGTTAAGGTCAAGATTGATGCCCTGAGCATCCAAAATGCCGGCCAGACCAAAAAGGCTAAATATTACACTGATTACAACCATTATCGCGATATTGGTCGCCAGAAAAAGAAAAATTCTTATCATCGTTAAGCCTGCTATATCAAGTGAGTTTTTCAGGGGGAGACCTAATGGTAGCACATCAAAATGAGGGATGATTTAACAAATTGTCCGTAAATCCCCTTCCTTGAGGTGTGGGTATAAGGATGCTCTTGCTTTTGTGTGTGCCATAATTATCACGTGTTGATTTCGAACAAATTGCCACTACGCTAGTATTAGGCATTCATTGTAAATTAATGAATGCCTAATTAGTGAGTACGAATTACTGAATTTCAATGCTTTTACGTTTGTTTTTCTCAGTCTTGGGAATTATCACTTTCAATATACCATCGGTAAAAGAAGCTTGTGCCTTTTCACCATCGACATCGTCGGGTAAGGATAAGGTGCGCTGAAATTCACCATGCAGTATTTCACGGCGAAAATATTTACCTTTTTCTTCTTCCTTTTTTTCTGCCTTGGTGGTGGTTTTGATGGTAATGGTGTGGGTGTTAACCGTGACATCCAAATCTTCTTTTTTAACACCGGGCAAAGCAGCCTGAACCTCTATGTCATTGTCACGGTCAAGTATATTAACTTTTAGCAAGCCGGTTTCTGATGCTGTAGGCATATTCCAGTCTATTAAGCGAGGCCATCTGCGTGACAGAAAGTCATCAAAAAAACTGTCCACTTCATCAAAAGACATTAATCCGCCGAATGATGTTCTGGGTAATAATTCAGAGGTTTTTGTTGTATCTATTTCTTTAGTTTTCATACATTTCTCCAGATTTAATTATTAAGGTATCAACCTGATTGAGCATTGGTGAATCATTAAGACTTAATGCTGTCATGTTGAATATTTTTTATAATAAATATTCTTGTTCTGCCTCAAGCCAATCATTAAGTTCGTAGCCTAGTGCAAATTTCCTTTTTTCGGATTTGTAATAGGCGAGTTCAGCAATCCTAGCATCATGGTCTGGAAGACATATTGTTGAATATACTTTGTCAGAATTTGTTTTTTTTTGTTCGGGTTTTTTATTAGTAGCTGTCATCTTTACCTCATTCAAAATGGCTAAATTTTATTTGGTTGTACCAGGTACAAACAACCAAATATCATTTTAAATGCTAGAATAACGCCGGATATTGGTGTAAACGCTTAGGGTACTTTGAGGGTAATTCGAACCTGTTTGGTTAAGTATCAAGCTGTGGTGTAATTACAAATATGGTTTAATTACCGCAATTAAATGTGATCAGGAAAAAATGTTGAAATATCGTGCAGTCATTTTTTTACTCGCTGTTTTGGGAGATTTTCAGGTCTACGCCGCAGGAAGCAAGGTTGCAATTGCCAGTGCGCATCCGTTGGCAACAGCGGCTGGATTTGAAATAATTGCCAAAGGCGGTAATGTTTTTGATGCTGCGGTAGCGATCAGCGCAACCCTCGCAGTTGTTGAACCTTCAGGTTCTGGATTGGGTGGTGGCGGTTACTGGTTGCTGCACAGGGAATCTGACAATTTTGAAATCATGATCGATGGGCGCGAGAAAGCACCGTTAGCCGCTTATCAGGCGATGTATCTGGATAAGGCAGGCAAGGTGACTCCACGTTTGTCACTTGATGGTGCGTTAGCGGCGGCTATTCCCGGCCTTCCTGCAGCCTTGGTGCATTTGTCGGAAAAATACGGGCGTCTGCCCTTGGTGGACAGTTTGCAACCTGCGATCAGGGCTGCGCAGACTGGTTTTGCAGTCGGTGAAAGATACCTTAAATTGCTAAAATTCAGGGCTGAAGTGATGAAAAAACACTCAGAAACTGCACAGATATTTTTAGTCGATGGCGATATTCCGAAAGCTTATTCCATCCTCAGGCAGCCAGATTTGGCTCATAGCTTAAAGCAATTGGCCGGCCTGGGTCGGGATGGCTTTTATGATGGTGAAATAGCTGGAAAGTTGGTAGATGCTGTCAATAAGGCCGGTGGTATTTGGACCAAGCAGGATCTTGCCGCTTACCAAATTGTCGAGAGGGAGCCGGTTAAAGGAAATTATCGCGGCATAAAGATCACCAGCGCAGCACCGTCATCATCCGGTGGTATTATGCTGATCGAGGCTTTGAATATTTTGTCGGGCTATGATTTGAAACAGGTTGATGAACTGACTCGTAAGCATCTTATCGTCGAAGCTATGCGCCGTGCATATCATGACCGAGCTTTATATCTGGGCGATGCTGATTTTATTGATATACCGGTAAAACGCTTATTGAATGATGATTATGCGGCCGGATTGCGTAGCAGTCTGCGTTCGGATAGGGCGTTGTCCAGCACGATGTTGTCTGGTGAAATTAAGTCTCAACCCGAGGGTATCAATACCACCCACTTTTCGATTATTGATCAGGAAGGCAATCGAGTTGCTGCAACCTTAAGTATTAATTTCCCTTTTGGTGCGGGCTTAGTTGCCTCAGGAACGGGTGTGTTACTAAATAATCAGATGGATGATTTTGTTGCTCTGCCGGGGGCAATGAATGGCTATGGCCTAGTGGGCGGTGTTGCTAATGCGATTACGCCGGGTAAACGCATGTTGTCTAGTATGGCGCCGACTTTTCTTGACGATGGTCATAATGTTGCGGTAGTTGGAACGCCAGGCGGCAGTCGTATCATTTCGATGGTACTGTTAGCGGCGCTGGACTTTGCCGAAGGCCATCCGCCAAATTCATGGGTGCAACTGCCGCGTTTTCATCATCAGTTTATGCCCGATGTGCTCGAATATGAAAAAGCTGCGCTCACTTTTGACGAGCTTACCGGTCTTGCTGCTATGGGGCACCAACTGAAAGAGGCGCGCTACAGCTATGGCGATATGCAGGCAGTACAGTGGAATAAAATTACCCATGAATTAACTGCGGCCAGTGATCATCGGGGCGAAGGCCTTGCTATTGTCGGGCATTAACCAAGTTATGAATGCCGACATCATTCAAATATGGCACGGCACTATTGCCGATGACAGCGGTTATCAAGATTACTGGCGGATTCTCGATGCGAGTGAACTCGCCCGTGCTGGCAAAATAAGGAATGATTTACAGCGAAAACATTATGTCACTGTGCATGGACGCTTAAGGCATATTTTGTCCAAAATGCTTAATGCGTCTCCGGAAGAGATAACTATAAAAAAAACTGAGCAGGGTAAACCCTATCTTGCCGATACACCTGAACTGGCGTTTAATTTGTCTCATTCGGCCAGCGCTATGGTGATTGCGGTCGGTTGGAACTGCCAGTTGGGTGTGGATATAGAATGTTTTAAATCAAGAAGTAACTTGGCTGCGTTGGTCGATAAATGTTTTTCAATAGAAGAAATAGCGTACTGGAACATGCTTCCGGAAACTCAAAAAATGCCAGAGTTTTACCGTTTCTGGACGCGCAAAGAAGCTTTTGTTAAAGCGACCGGAGCAGGTATTGCTCTGGGTTTGAAGCGCTGCGTGATTAATCCTGAAAATTTTTCTAAATTTTTACGAGTTCCTATCGAATGCGGATTGGCTTCAAAGTGGCAGTTGCAGGATTTAACATTGGGGGCGGGTGTTTACAGCGCGTTAGTGACCGACAAGATCATTCAAAATATCAGGTTGCTTGCCTTTGACTAAAGGGCATCGGTAAAACCTGCTCGAACGCCTATCCCTTATTATACAATTGAATTCAATGACGAAAGCATTCTCACACTTAGCTACCCGCCTCAATGATCTTGCTCTGCAGGGTTTGTATCGATCCAGGCGGGTAGTAACATCTCCCCAAGGCATTGAATTGGCCATCGACGGGGAAAAGGTGGTTAATTTTTGCAGCAATGATTATTTGGGGCTGGCTAATCACCCGGATGTAGTCCAAGCATTTAAAGCTGCTGTAGATCGCTATGGGGTCGGTAGCGGCTCGGCACATTTGATTTGCGGACATAGCGCGGCTCATCATGCCTTGGAAGATGAACTGGCAGCGTTTACCGGGCGTGATCGGGTATTATTGTTTTCCACGGGTTACATGGCCAACATCGGCGTTATTTCGGCGTTATTGGGGCGAGGTGACGCTGTGTTTGAAGACCGGTTAAATCATGCTTCCTTACTGGATGGAGGCTTGTTGTCCGGCGCACGATTTAAACGCTATGCTCATGCCGATGTTGCTGATCTTGTCGCAAAACTGGCTAGGTCTTCCGGCAATAAGCTGGTAGTTACCGATGGCGTATTCAGCATGGATGGCGATTTTGCGCCACTGGACACATTGGCTGTTATTGCAAAAAACCATCAGGCCTGGCTAATGGTTGATGATGCGCACGGACTGGGTGTGATTGGCAAGAACGGCGGTGGGATTATTGAACATTATGGCTTGGGTCAGGATGATGTACAGGTGTTGATGGGAACTTTGGGCAAAGGCTTGGGTACGTTTGGTGCATTTGTGGCGGGTTCTGAGATATTAATCGAAACCTTGATCCAGCAAGCCCGGACGTATGTTTATACCACCGCGTTACCACCGGCTATTGCTGAAGCGACACGGGCAAGTTTAAAACTTGTGATTGCAGAAAACTGGCGCCGGGACAAGCTGCAAAAATTGGCGGAACGGTTTAGGCAGGGCGCAGAGCAGCTGGGCTTAACCGTAATGACCTCATCATCACCTATTCAACCTATCCTGATCGGCGACAGTCAACGCGCTGTAGACCTTAGTAACAGCTTATTAAAAGCCGGTTTTTTAGTCAGCGCGATACGCCCGCCGACCGTGCATCAAGGCAGTGCCCGGTTGCGGGTGACTTTTTCAGCCCTGCATGAACTTGAGCATGTTGATCAATTACTGGATGTGCTGGATCAAATAAGTGCAGGTCGCAAGTGACAAAAATTCATCTGGAAACTTTCGGTAAGGGTAAATCTATCGTACTGGTGCATGGCTGGGCCATGCACACCGGCATCTGGCGAGAGTTTGCCCAGTGTTTGGCGCTCAACTATCAGGTTATTTGTGTTGATTTGCCTGGGCATGGGCAGAGTGAAAAAATCGAACCGTTTACCTTAGAACGAATTAGTGAGGAATTGGTTAATGCACTTCCAAAGGAAGCTTGTTGCTGGTTGGGCTGGTCTTTGGGCGCCACAGTGGTGCTTGATATTGCCGCCTGTTATCCTGAACGTGTAGCTGCACTGATATTGCTGGCGGGGAATCCACGATTTCAAAGTTCCAGCGTGGGAACGAATGAGTGGCCCGGCATGGATAACCGGTTGCTGGACAATTTTGCCAGTCATTTGGCCAAAGACTGCCAAGCGACATTGTTACGCTTTTTGTCTTTACAGGTTAGTGGTTTGCCTCAACATAAAGTTTTTTTAAAAAAACTAAAATCAGCGGTGCTTGAGTGTGCTGCACCTGATAAGAAAACCTTACAGGGCGGTTTGGACATACTGAAACAAAAAGATCTGAGGTCGATTTTGTCCCGACTAAATATTCCTGTTTCGGTTATATTAGGCGGTCTGGACACCTTGGTTCCTGTGGCCGTTGGTCAAAAAATGCAGCTGTTGTTCCCTCGTCTGGAATTAAATATCATCGACAGGGCTGGGCATTTGCCATTTTTATCGCATAGCCTCGAAACGAGGGCGATTATTTCTCGATTTATGGATGAAAGATGCAATTAGATAAATCCAAAATTAAGCAGTCATTTGCATCGGCATCTCATACTTATGATAGTGTTGCTGCCTTGCAGCGCAGGGTAGCTAACGAGTTGCTAGATTTTACTTCTCCTCTGCCGTCTTCAGTTTTGTTAGATCTAGGCTGCGGCACTGGTTTTTTAACAAATGAACTGTTGGGACTTGCTCAGTCTGTTATCGCCTTGGATATTGCGTTGCCAATGTTGCACGTCACGCGCAGTAAGCTCGGGGATAAGGCCCGCTATTTATGCGCCGATGCGGAGCAATTGCCGCTGGTCGAACATAGTGTTGAGGGCATTTTTTCCAACCTGGCTTTGCAATGGTGTATTAATCTGGTAGCGGTTTTTACTGATATTAAGCGGGTGTTGAAACCGGGCGGCAAGCTAGTTTTTTCGACTTTTGGTCCAAAAACCTTAGAAGAATTAAAAGCTGCGTGGGCAAATGTTGATGATTACGAACATGTTAATGATTTTTACAGTGAACAACAACTAAGCAGTTTTCTTAAACAGGCCGGCTATACGGAGATAACCATTGAAACCAGGATTCATCTGTCAAGCTATGACTCGGTTTTGGCGTTGATGCGGGAGTTGAAATATATCGGCGCTCATAACGTGATAGAAGGTCGCAACAAAAATATTACCAGTAAGTCACAGATGCGGAGCATGATTGCGGCTTATGAGCCACATCGAAGTGGGGATCTGGTTTATGCGACTTTCGAGGTCATCATGATCTCTGCAAGCTAATGGAACACGCATATTTCATAACCGGCACCGACACCAATGCAGGTAAAACTTGGGCGACGATTGCGTTGATGTATTATTTTAGAAAACAGGGCAAATCAGTGCTCGGGATGAAGCCGGTAGCTTCTGGTTGTTTAAGGCAGGATGGACAGCTAAAAAATGCTGATGCGTTACTGATGCAAGAACATGCCTCATTAAAAATTGACTATGATTTGATCAACCCTTACGCTTACGAGCTGCCGGTTTCGCCGCATATTGCCGGCATACACAACCCGGCCAAACTGGATCAGCTGGCTACGAAATTTGAGTATTTAAAAACCCAGGCTGATATCGTTATTGTTGAAGGTGCGGGCGGCTGGTACAGTCCCTTAAATGAAAGCGAAGCTAACAGCGATTTGGCAGAATTGCTGGGGGTCCCTGTGATACTGGTTGTTGCTCTTCGGCTGGGGTGCATCAATCATGCACGATTAACGTACCAGGCGATAAAACAGTCAGGCGTCAATTGTGCCGGCTGGATGGGCGTGTGCACAGACCCTGATTTGTTAAGCCGCGCTGAAGTTATCAATACGCTAAAAACACTGTTGGAAACACCGTTGTTGGGTGTGTTACCTTATAAAGTAGCTGCTGATTTTGACTTCTTTTCGGAACAACTGAGGCTGTAAGTGGCTAGCTAAAACAGGACAAAGTCTTTAAAAAGTTCTGTTGTTTTTATTTTTTTCAGGCTTGATTTGCCGTTTAACTGACGGCCAAGGTTAATATGTCGACACGCTATAACTCATCAGTAATATTCTTGTTAGTCGCCGGAACGCTATTATCCGGATGTACCACGACTAGGCAAATTGTGATTGATCACCCCTCAACTCAGGCTAGCCAGTTTCAGCCATTGCCAGGCTTTCAGGGCATTGATGGTGATGACTATTATGTGCGCCTGATTTCTGAGTTTGATTTTAAGGGTGATAATGTCTTAAAAAGTGGCTGTGCTAACAGGGCGCCGTCTTATGAGAAAGGCGATTTATCGGCGGCGCTGATTTACAGCGTGCGTAATGACACGCTTAAGTTAAGTCGTGAAGCGACTGGTTTCTTATATCAAGGAACCAGCGGTAAATGTAATTTTACCCTTGATGCTAAAAAGCTTTATCTGACGCCGTGGATACGTCTGGATTCAGGTAAGGAAACCTTGGTCGATTATAATTTTTATACCAATGCGAACAGCGATGTCGACGTATCTGGTTTGGTTGGTGACGTAAACACGGCCAGTAATTTGCTGGCGTTAACTGGCGTTGGCATGGGTGTCGCGATCGTGGGACAGGTTGCAGGACAATGGGTAAAAAACAATCAGCAATCGGCGATGACAACGCCGACCCCAGCGCATCAATCGGTTAAACATAGTTCGGAGTCGCATTCGTTACCGGCAGCTACAGCTTTTTCAGGTAAGACTGGAACACTTAATCAAACGGTGTTTAAGGTTTACGATGTCGCGGAAGGCGGGCTTAATCTGTTTAGTTCAGACACCAAGCCGCTGGGAGAACTCAGAATTTATCCAGAAATTTTGCCTTCCTTGTTGCTAAAGACCACAGCTGATGGAATTCCCGATGCGCGTGATTCATCGTTCGAAGAAATAGGCGCTGTGCCGATAAAATCGGCGGCCGGTGATATAAATCTTCAGCAGCTCATTGAGCAATCGAAACAAGCTGAAAAGCCAAATTTAAAACCTGATTGGAATAATTACCAGGATGTAGAGAGTAACTGCAGAAAATTGAAGCTGGTAATGAAGGATTTGGGCTTCAATAAGTTTGATCGCAATGCGGTGATTTATTATTTCTTGGCCAAAAATAGCGATTGGAATAATTATAATATCAGCAAGCAAAAGACCCAAAGTGAAGACATGAAACCTAAGTTCATGGAAAGTTATCGAAGTAAAAGCTTTGGCGTGTGTCTGGCGATAGATGATTACGCAGTGATGAAATCGATGGGATTGGCTGTTAATACACAGGCCGACTGGGATCAGCTAGGGGAAGCCAGTCAGAAAAAAGAGCACAGTTTTGCGCCGCTTAAGTCAATAGAGCGACAGTTGGTGGCGGTGTTGAAAAATTCGAGCAAGGAAGAGATGGAGCGGCAGTTGTTTCCATTGTTAAATACAATAAAAAATGGCGATGGCAGCGTGTTGCTACAAAATCATTTGGGTGATTTTGGTTTGGAGTCGTTGTTAAGTTCACCACCAACGGATGGGACTGCCATAGTTGCTGTAACTGTTCCTGGTGAGGGCATCGTTATTAATGCTAGGCAATTGGCACAAGTGTTTTATGGTTTGTCAATAACTGAGCTTAGTTGCGCTCGTCCTGTTCCTGATGGTTCGGGTCAATATACAGGCAATTCTGGGCTTTTGGTGTTTATTAGTTCGCGGGTCAAGGGTGGTGCGATGGAATTTGAATTTTCCGGCGGGAAAATTACGCGACTTGCATTGCAGTTACCCACTTATCGTGATTTTGAGCAGGATTTGTTGGATCACCCGGAAATTGGCAATTGTAAAATTGATCCTGCTTTTCTGGCAAAGCTACACTAACGATAGTCAATCACCCCGCCCTGAAGGACGGAGCTTGTAAAAGCTAGGTTGACCAGACTAAGTGCTAACACAGTGCTACGATTACAATGGGTCGTTAAGACTTACCAGCGAATGCTTCCTTAGTTCGCTGCTCTAAAAGGATCGGATCACGCTG
>CANNNV010000024.1 GCA_947506155.1 Methylococcaceae bacterium | reverse complement strand
TTTTATGCCTGAAATTTTAGGCTTTACATCTAAAAAAATGATATTTGAAATTGAAAATTGGTATTTTTGCGTTGTTTTTTTCAACAAACAGAACCAATCTTCTGAACTGGCTTATAAAATCAGCGAACCGTAAGTATAGATACCATCGTTAATTAAGCGACATTAACTCAGGCATCTGGAGTGCAGGCAAAGCCTGCACTCCAACTCGCCACAGATTAAATTTTTAGCTGTCATGTCGATTAATCAATTCATTTTACTCACCAGAAAGTTCCCGGTTGCAATTGCTCAGACTTTCCGGTTAGAGCCTGTTTACTCTGCTTGTGCAACAACACATAAACCTTATCCGCCGCCTTTTGTTCGGCGTCTCCCCAGTGTTCAATGTTACCGGCGCAATAGTTTTGGCGCAGGTGTTTTTGGATTATTTGATCTCCCACTTTGGTCAAGGGGATGATGTGTTGCCAAGCTGAATCAGAACTGCACAAGGTTTGCCGCGCTTGCTTACTGGTCTCTAAAAATTGCTTAAGCGCCTGTTTATGTTGATTAGCCCAACTTTGTTTAAACACGAAACCCAGATTGGCGACCGATTCCGAAATCCCCAGGCCTAGTAAAATACTGCGACCATCAATTAAGGTTCGATAACCTTCGGCCTCAAGTCTGGCTGCAAAATGCCAATAATTAAGCGCGGCATCGACCCGACCTTGTTTGAGGTATTCATTAATCAGCGGCGGTGCGCCAAATATTTTCTCCACCGAGGCATCAATATCCATAGCCTGCTGCTTAGCCAGGGTTTGCAGCAATAACCAGTTTTTATCCAGCTCACCACCGGCTATGCCCAGGCGCTTGCCTTTAAGATCGGATAAGGCATGAATGCCGCTATTTTTAGGCACCACCAATGCACCCGACATATCCGAATAAGGATAAAAAGTAAAATCAGCGCCTTGCTCACGCAAGCTGGACACCCAGATCCAGTCGGAAATAATGATATCCACCGCTCCGGATTGTAATGCAATCTTGCCTGCTTCAGCATTGGCAACAGAATGAATATCCAGCTGAAAATCAGCCGGATTGGCTGTCAATGCCTCTTGCAATACCGGCAATTCCCACTCCACCGTGCCCCCCGATTGAACACCGATGCGGATAACGGTTTTTTCTGCCGCAAAACTGTTAACAGACAATAATAGACCCAATACTAAGACTTTAAATTTCATAATAATCCTGCTAAAAATAAATAAATTAAGCGGGTTGCCGGTAATAACTGTAAAGAATAGCCACGACAGCAAGCGCAATTAACTGCCCGATATAGCTGTCAAAATAAGCCACACAAACGGCTATAAGCCCCAGAAATAACCCGGTAAAAATAGAGCGCCAGCCTGTTTGCATGCCTTCCAGGTACGTTGTCAAGGCCAGCACTAGCAGCACGACCAAATCGCCTTCTTCATGATAAAGTCTTCCTGAGCGCTGGTAGGCATAGATGATCAGCACCACACATAAACCGCCCATCCAATGCAGCAGCGGGCGGATAAAAGAGTTGAGATTACCGGCATGGTGTTTGAATTGATAATAGCCCGGAGCTATCGCAACACCGCTAAATAAAAACATCATCACCAGCCAGATATCGTGGGTTCTATGCAGATAATGGTAATCAAGGTAGGCGCCAAGTAGCGACATGCATAATCGCAGCGTTAACAGATTATGACGGGATAGTAAATTTTGCTTATACATGCAATGTACTCAAGATGAAAGTCGGTTTATTGATAATCAGGCTAGGCCACGGGTAATCATTCACTTCCCCCTTTGAAAAGGGGGATTGAATAATTATGGCCACGGAACTTATATAAACCGGGTAGATAAACCAGGCTTAGCATCAGCAAGGCCAGCAATGCCGGTTGCCAGCGAATATCAGTCTGCAGCACTTTTTCGGTCGCCAGTTTTGGATTTTTTAATGTTAGACTCAGGTTTTTCAAGTCCGTCAAACGGGCGTAACTCAAACCGGATTCTGCGGCCAATTTCTCCAAATAAGTTTCGTGCAACGCGGATAAATGCTCGCTGCCGGCAGCGGGTTCGCTGCCAAACGGGGCATTGCGCGCGTTATAGCCTTTGATTTGCGACGGATCCAGATTGGATTGTCCAAAGGTAGAGCGCTGCGGAACGTCATCCTGGCTATAAAAACCGCTGGGCTCGCCCTGACTGTTAAATTTGGGGATAGGTACAGCCTGCAAACCGCCCACGCCAATAATCATGCCTTTTGCCTGTCCTTTTAAACCTGAAAAATCCGCTTGGTAACTGGGATTAACCGGCGGCGCTTCCTGTCCGTCGGTAATAAAAATCACCGAACTGTCACTTTTTTGCAGCATTTCAAGCGTACTCAGCAAACCTTTAGCAATATTGCTGTCCGCCGCCCAGGCCATGCGCCAGTCGATTTTACTGAGGGTCGTATCAATTTCTGTATAGGCTGAACACACTTCCAGCGGTTCAAATAATAAGGTTGAACGTCTTTCGGTGAATAAACCCAGCCCGACTTTGGATTGGCAGGGCAGGCTTCGTAATAATTCGCGCAGGGTTTGTTTAACAAACTGCAAGCGACTGATAGCCTGATTATCTAGCGTGTAGTCGGTTGCATTCATGCTGCGGGTAATATCGATAATAAAAGTGTAGTTATAAGTGGGTGTTTTCTGTTGTTTGCCGGGGTAAAGGAACAGCACCAGCATGGCTAGAAGCGCCAACAGCAAACACCAGGTTCGATAATCTTTTAATGTATTCATTGTTTTCCTCGTTTCCTCGCGCTGCAAATCAAGGCAAGCCGCGCGGAAATCCCGGCACGGTCGTCCACAGCTGCGATTTCTGATTTACCGAGCTATCGTCGTCCGGCATGTTGATCCTGTCCATTTCCGGTAACAAGCGCATCGCGACTTCCAGGTTATATTTGGCATCCCAGTTGCTGCTGTCTAATGCTAAGGCCTGGCGGTAGGCCTGTTTTGCCAAACCTGCCAAAGGCAGCGCTTCATGCATGTTCGTGGCTTTTATCTGCTGCATGGCTTGCTCAAGATACAGGTTGCCAAGGTTATAACGGGCTTTAGCCTGGAATTTTTTATCGCCCTTGTCGATAATCAGACTGAGCGTCGATAGCGCCTCATCGTAGCGGTGTTTTTGTTTAAAATAAAAAGCCCGCGCCAGTCTTAATTCCGGTTCGCCGCTGATGACCTTATTGATGACCACGTCTTTTCCCGATATTAATTGCCGGATTAAGTTATTGTCTTGATGAATACCGTAAACCAAAGCGGCGCTGTATACGAAAGCCGCTAAACTGAATGCTAACACCGCCCAGAGCGAAATATGTCTGGCTGTTCTTATCATCGTTTAACCTCACAAAATTTAATGCCCAGCAGAAACAGTAATAACAGAGCCGCATAGCGGTAGCAAGCCGCCGATAAGTCCTGTTTGGGGATGCGTTCAAAATAGTGCATGGGCCGGTTTTCCAGCCGGTTAATGTCGGCCATCGCCTGTTTCAACGCTTCCGGGCTTTCCGCCTCATAGGCCTGATAGGGACTGCCCAACCCTGAAAAAAATTGATGCAGATAAAGCTCAGGCATGGCTTGGGCGTTGTCATCCCTGCTGTCTTCAGGCTTATCAAAAATACCGGGACTGTTGGCCGTGCGCAGAAAAATCCAGTACAGACTGACGTGTTGCTGCTTAAACCAAAGCCGCAATTTTTGTTCACTGTCGTGATCAATCACCGCCGCGCCGTCTGAAACCAGCAACACAATTCGCGAGCCGCTTAGTGGTTGTTGCTGAAAAAATGACAAGGCCATTCCCAGGCCTTTGCTGACATGGGTAAAGCCCAGCGCCGGCGTCGCAGTCGCTGCAATCGCCGCTTGCACTGCATTTTTGTTTTCGGTCAACGGCATGACAAACAAGGGTGAAGTGCTGTATTCCGCGACCCCGATTAAATCGTTTTGCCGTTGTTTGACAAAATCGGTCAATAGGCGCCGCGCCGCCGTGGCCTTGGATTCTTCTGAGCCGTTCGGTGCGCGTCCGGCAAAGCTGTTATCCATGCTGCTACTGCGATCCAGCAATAACACGATATGCGCGCCGTGGCCGATACGCTCACGTTGTTGTTCGGTGCGATGCAATCCCGCGATGCCCAAGACTAATCCGGTGATGGCCGCCATGGCGCAAAGGCGTAAACAACAGGCGATAAAAACCGACAGCGGGTCTGCCGGTATCAGTATCAGTGTCAGCCAAGGCGCGGGGCTCAGCCTCATACCGTTATTTAATAGCGGTAACAGGGTAAGTAGTAGGCCGGTCAAAGCCCAAGGCGTTTCAACGGCCAGATTCATTGACTGCCCCGCTCGATTCTTCGGCAACGCTCGCAGAGGTCTTTGAGTTGCTGCAAATCTTGCGCGACAACAATCATGCCGACAGCAAAAAAATAACGATTGGAGTAGTTGAAAAACCAAGCCAGTTCAGCGCTGATTTGACGATATTGCGGGTTACGCAGGTAAAAATCCTCCAATTGCTTATAAAACAGCGGCTGACCATTGAGCCGATTGATGCCGTGATGGATGATGGTTAAGGCCAGTTCCATGTCGGCTTTAGATAAGCCCGACAATTTTCGCAGCGCCCGCTTGAACACGGTGCGTCGCGACATGCCGGGAAAGCAAGCATATAAATAACCCAGGTATGCCGTTATCAGCGCAGCAACGGAAAGACTCGCGGCCAGTCCGTATAAGGCCCGGTCGTTCGCGAATATTGACGGTGGACTGTCGGGGCGCAGGTACTCGCCCTGTTCGGTTTGGCGCACGACCAACTCTCTCAACGGGGACAAGGTAAAAGACCAGGCCGGTATGCTTTTGCCGACACTTTTTTCGCCCTGGCTGAGCTGCACCGTAAAACCGGGCAGGGTTAATACTTTAACCTCCAGCGGGGCGTAAAAAACCTGGTAGCGCAAGTCGATTTGATAACGCTGTCCGCTTTGCTTAACCGTGATCTGATTTAGGTTCAGCCAGCGATTGATCGGGCCTTTCGCCGGTAAACTGCCGGTTTGCAAGGTAATACCCGAACGGGTTTCGATGATTATGCGTTGGGAAATTTCATCGCCGTTAACGTAACCGAAGGGGCGGGGCGTTTCGACATTAAAATAACTGACCGGTTCGTCAATCGAGCCGGAGCAGCCTATTAGTGACAACACCAGGATTAACACGGTTTTCATGCGGCTCTCTGCTGTAAATGACGATTGATCGTTTCAGTGCTGTAGCGTTCGGTAATAAACAAAGGTTCGCTGCCAAAGGCTCTAAAGCTATTTTTCAGCTCCTGTTGGCGTTGCTGATAGGCGGCCATAATTTTTTGGCGCAAAGCCGGACGCATGAACAGCGTACGGCTAGCCTTGCTTTCCATGTCCTGAACGGCAATAAGGCCCCAGTTGGGCAAGGCGGCGTATTCGTCCTGATTCCAGAGCACTAACGGGATCACCGTATGACCTTGCAGCGAAGCCAGTACGGTACACAACTGGGGCAGCGGAAAATGACAATCGGATAACAAAAACACCAGTGAGCGCTCGGCAGGCAGAAAGGCCACGGCGTTTTGAAGTCCGCTTGCTGTGCCGATAAAGCTATGTTGTTTTAGTTGCTTGACTAATCCGGGCAGTCGTCCCCGATTGTGACCGGCAGGCAGCAACCAGCGATGTTCAATACGCTCGGTGCAGCCGATAAAACCGAATTTATCCCCATGACTCAATACCGAGTTGGCAGCGCTATCTAAAAACTGCAGCAAGGTTTGCGGTTTATCGCCATAGCCCATCGATGCCGACAGATCGGCAAGCACAAAGACGTTGACCGCGCTTTGCTGTTGATAAGCGCGCACTCGATAAGCATAAAAAGGATCGAGTACGCTGGCGCGCAAGTCTATGCGTCTGGGATCGGGATTCGCAATCAGCGGCTCGTGGCGCTTGAACAACTGTCCTGAGCCTATCAGTTGTCCGGGATGCGCTCCCGGATAAACGGAACTTGAATGCCAGGGTAAGCGATAAAATAGCGTTTCGGTCATGGCTTAGTTTTTACAATGTGTATGGTGAGTTACCTAGCTTTATGGCGCAGCCACCTGGTTCAAAATACCGCTGATCAATTCGGGCAACAGCTGTTCTTTTCTATAGGCGTACATCGGATTTAAAAACAGCCGGTGTGTCATGCAGACTGGAAAAAGCGCTTGTAAATCTTCCGGCAATACATGTTCCCGGCGTTCCAGCCAGGCGCGGGTTTTCGCGGCGCGAATTAAATACCCCATGCCGCGCGGGCTGGCGCCAGCCATTAATAATTGCGGCATGTCTACATCGGCTAATTGAACGCCGTATTGCTGCGGCTGATGGGTGGCTTTCCATAAACTCAGCGCATAAGCATGAAGTTTGGGACTGGTCTGTATGCGTTGTTGCACGGTTTGCGCCAGCTCATTAAGCTGGTCATAAATATCGTGTTTATGAATGTCTGCTATCAGCAGATCGGTATCATGAAAACGCGGATTAAATATCAGCTGATCCAGTTCTGCATCGGCTGTGGGCATATCGATGTTGATTTCCATCATGAAGCGATCTTTGGCGGCTGCCGGCAACTCAAAGGTTTCTTCCTTTTCGACCCGGTTACGGTCGGCAAAAACCTGAAGGTGCGGAAAGTGATAGTCACGGTTAAACGCGTTAACGCTGCGCTCGGCCATGGCCCTTAATAGCAAGGCATGGACTTGCGGACGGGCGCGATTGATTTCGTTAAAGAAGAAGGTTGCAAGTGTGTCGCCGTGTTTCAGCAAAGGCCCCGGATCGACGCAGGGACGGCCTTGGTCGTTTAAGTAGGTGTAATAGATCAAGTCGGCAGGCATCAGGTCAATAGTGCCCTCAATCCGTTGATAATCGCCGCCCAAGCCTTGGGCAACCGCTCTTAACAACGTGGTTTTTCCCACGCCGACATTGCCTTCCAGCAACACATGGCCTCGGGCAAACACGGCCAGGATGATATTCCTAACCGCAGGCTGTAGACCGATAACGGTTTGGTTGATTTGTTGTTCAAACTGTAACGCCTTGTCGCGCCAGTCGGTCAGTTGAATGTCTGTGTTCATTTTAATTGAGTGCTAGGCATTTGCCGGAAACACCGATTCTCGCTATCGCTTGAATCGGCTTATTCCGGCCTACAGGTCTAATCCGTAGAGAAAAGCAGAGACCGCGAAAGACACGAACAATATGACTGATTTGATTTTTTTTCGTGTTTTTCGTGGACATTTTTTGGGTATATTTATTATTCGATATCGTCGACATCAAATACAAACTTGCCGGTCTTGGCCAAATTTTCCTGGCGCTTTTTATTGCGCGCTTCCATCTCCACTATCGATTGCGCTTGTTTATTGAGTTCGTTGATATCATGTTTCGGGTCATACTTACTGCCGGCCACTTTGTCCGGATAACCGGGCTTGGGTTCCCAACAAACGCCCGGTTCACTGCAGTTTTGGCCATCGTAAGCGCTAACCGACAAGGACAGCACCGTCAACATTGCACCAGCACTCATTAAAGTTATTTTTTTCATGAATTATTCCTCTCTATTTTAGCCATTTGGCTTTTTTCGGATCGCCTTTATAGATGTCCCGTATCCAGGACATAATCAGCAACATTTCGTCGGTTGATAAATTGACATATTGAGGCCCCATCATGCCGTTGGCGCCGCCAAACAAGATTTCAAACAAGCCCTGATCTTTAGCCGCAGAAGGGTATGTCCAGTAATCATCAGCCAGTCCCGGCCCTAATTTACCTTCGGCTTCATGACCATGACAGCCGGAGCAGGCGGGCATATAAAGATCATGGCCTTTTTGGATGGCGGCTTTATCGCCGTTGTAAGGGTTTTTACCGGTCTCCTTAAACTGCTTGAAAATGTCCTGGTTGCCGCCGGACTTGGCAAAACTCATATCGAGCGGTTCACCGGTAATGACATTTCTAAAGGTTATTTCCGCTACTGCCGTCGTGCTGATCAGCGCAAGGCTGATAGCCGATACGGCAAATAATGTTTTTCTGTTCATAGTAAAGTCTCTGTTTATGATTTCTCAGGTGTATCGGGCTCAGGCACTAACGGAACCCCTTCTTCTTCTAACAGCCTTGTAATTTCATCCTGGCTGTCTTCAATAATCTTGTTCAACTGAGCCAGTAATACCGGATCATTTTTGCGTACGCCCATCGAGGTGCTGTACTGGGAGCCGACTTTTTGTCCGTCCGCACGGACGTTATCATCAGGAATCATGGTCATCACCAAGGGTGTGGCCGATGCTTTGACATAACGCGCGGCAGACGGCCCCCAAAGAGCGGCCACCTCGGCATGACCGGATGAAATTTCTGAGACCAGTTTCGATGTTTCATATTTAATGTACTGGTTACGCGCCGATTTAAAACCCACCAGCTCCTGGGAATAATTGAACATATCGTTGTAACGCCCGATAGCCTTCATCATCACTTCCGGCGGTGTGCCGGGTACAAAAGCGATGCGTTTTGCCTTGCGTAAAGCGTCGCTATCCCAGTTAAGCACAACTAGATCATCGGATTTACGCGAGATAAAGACATAGCCGGAACGGTAATAAGGCTGAGTGGTTAATACTCGCGGATCGCCTTTATCGACGCCTATTGCCAGGTCACACAGGCCCTTATCCAGCGTGTCTCTTATGTAGTAACGCGGATCGCTCCAGGTCACGTATTTGACTTTTCTGCCCAGGGCTTTGCCAATCAATTCGGCCAGTTTATTTTCAAAACCTTCACCGGCCTTATTGGAATAAGGCATTTCGTTTTCTGCAGCGCAGACCTTCAGCGGTTTGCTTTCTTCAGCCTGAGCTTGGGTTAATGCCAAACTGGTTCCTAAACACAATGCCGTCATCAACAACTTGTTTGTATACATATTTACTCTCATCACTGCCGGTTTAAAGTGCTGCGGATAAATCCGCAGCTACCTGTCGTTTTAATAGCCTAAGGCAAAGACCATCACACCACCGCCCTGTTGGGTGTAGTGAGCCAGTTCTTTAAACGCTCCGACGGCGCCCAAACCTGCGGTTGGATCCTGCAAGTCGAACACCAGACCAACGCCGGGCCAGCCGCCGACACCGTAGTAAATCGCCACATATTGCTTGCCTTTATGGCCAAAGGTAATCGGGTGACCGATGACGCCGGAAGGCAGCTTAAATTTCCACAATTCCTTACCATTACGGGAATCCAGCGCTTTGATGTGACCATCCAAGGTACCGTAGAAAAGAAGATCCCCAGCGGTGGCGGTGGTGCCGCCCCAGACCGCAAACTTTTCCTTGATTTCCCATTCAAACTTGCCGGTAACCGAGTTCATCGCCTTGACTTGGCCCAAGGTGCCTTTAGGCCCCGGATACATGCTCAAGGTTGCACCGACAAAGAACTGACCGGCGCGGTAAGGCAGCATGAACGGTTCCCAGTCCATGCAAATATGGTTGGTGCCCATGAAGAACAGTTTTTTATTAGGATCGTAAGATTCTATGCCTTGATTGTGATAACCCATGGCGGACGGACAGATACCTTTGCCTTCATGATCCATGTGCGTAGAAAATTCAGGATCGCGTATCGGCAAGCCGGTTTTTAAATCGACTTTTTTAACCCAGTTGACGGTGTCGTCAATTTTGAAGGCGTTAACCAGATCGCCATTTTCACGGTTTAGGGTATAAACCAGACCGTTGCGATCGGGATGGGTCAACAGTTTGGTCATTTTGCCGTCGACTAACTGTTCTGATAAGCCCATGTAGTTGACACCGGCATAGTCCCATTCGTCATGAGGCGTTTTTTGATAACCGAATTTTGCTTCACCGGTATTGATGTCGCGACCCCAGATGGTCATCGTCCATTTGTTATCGCCGGGGCGCATGGTTTCATTCCACGGCGCCGGATTGCCCGAGCCGTAATAGAGCATGTCCAAATCAGGATCGAACGCATACCAACCCCAGTTAGTACCGCCGCCTATTTTCCAGGCATCGCCTTCCCAGGTTTTAAGGCCCAAGCCGAATTGTCCATAATGGGGATTGTGACTGTTAAAATCTTTTGCCAACTTTATATCGGCGTCAGGGCCGGTTGCATAAACCCGCCAAGCTTGTTTGCCGTCTTTAATGTTATAGGCCGTGGCATAACCTCTGACGCCCAGTTCAGCACCTGAACTGCCGACTATCACCAGGTCTTTGGCGACAAACGGCGCTATCGTCAGCGTAGAACCCATCGCAATATCGGAGTTCTCCATTTTCCACAACAACTCGCCGGTCTTCGCATTCAACGCAACAATATGGCCGTCCAGTTGATTCTGGAAAATAGTCGCCGGATAACCCTCACCGGCAGGTGCATAAGCCAAGCCTCTGTTGACCACGTCACAACAGGCTACAGCACGGGCAGCAGGGTTTTGCTTGGGTTTGTGCTCCCATAAAATCTTGTCAGGCTCATCCAGATCAATGGCAAAAATATTGTTAGGATATGGCGTATGCACATACATAATCCCGTCAACAACCAGCGGTCCGCCTTCGTGTCCGTTCAAAACGCCTGTGGAAAACGACCAGACCGGCTGTAGATGCTGAACATTGTGTGAGTTTATCTGAGTCATCTCACTAAAATGACTGGCACCGTAGTCTTTGGTCTGCATGACCCAGTTAGTATCCTCTTTCGAGAGTCGATCAAGCGCTTTATTAGCCTGTGTCGGCATCGAAACCGTCAATAAAACACTGCTGCAGACAGCTGACGCGACAGCGCTGCGGGTGAATTTGGAAATCCGCATAGTTACTCCAAGGTTATGATAGTTATACTTATAAAGCCCAGTCCATACGTATCAATAAAGTTTAAGTAAGGAACTAACTTTCATGATCAAAACGTTTGCAATGCTTCATTGAGACGCAGGGCTAAGCAGGCGATCATAGTACTGGAGACGACTGCGCCAACGTTACGGAATAAGCCCAAAAATCAGCAGGAAAAATACCGCAAATAAACCCAGAAAAATTCCCCTGTTATTGACTTGATCAGAACAGGAAAAGCTCCTATCGCTTTAGCGATTATATACAGGCAAGATGGTTGTTTTAACTGGCTTAGGTGAGTAATGGTGGCGGGTAAGATTAGCGTTTTATTGGTGGATGATCATGCTGTGGTTCGAGCAGGTTATAAAACCTATCTTTCATTATCCGATAAAATCGGACAGATTTATGAGGCGGATCGGGGAGAAACTGCCTGCCAAATGTACAGTCAACATCAGCCGGATATCGTGGTGGTGGATTTATCAATGCCGGGCATAGGCGGCTTTGAGAGCATCAGACGGCTGCTCAATCGTAATCCGCATTGTAAAATTCTGGTGTTTAGCATACACAACGAACTGGTCTATGTGACGCGAGCGCTGATAGCTGGCGCTAAGGGCTATATCACCAAAAGCAGTGTGCCTGAAACCTTGGTTACTGCGGTTTGTAAAATTGCTTTGGGCGGCACTTATGTTGATCCAGATATTGCCCAGCAACTGGCTGTTTCTATGACCGGCGAGCAGGATGAATCGGAAAAAATAAAGCTACTTTCCCCCAGAGAGTTCGATGTATTTTGTTTATTGGCAAATGGCTATACGGTTCGAAATGCGGCGGAAAAACTGTGTTTGAGCTACAAAACGGTGTGTAACCATGGTACTGTGATCAAGGAAAAAATGGGCGCAAAAACCTTGGCGGAGCTGACCTTGCTGGCATTTCGGCAAGGTCTTATTGAAACACACATACATGAATTATAAAAAAGACAAAAGGCAAAAAACATTTTTCGTCTTTTGCCCAGTGATATCTTTTATTTTTCCATTTGTTGTTTTAGCCCCATCAGGCCGTTCTTAAAAAACGCATTCATCGCTGCAACTGCGGCTGCATCATTCAAGCTTTCAGGCGGCGTATTGCCGGTATCGCCACGATAGAATCGGCTTTTTAGTGTAACGACGCTGGTTTGCGCATCGCCCCCGGCTGTTACCTGGATGTTGGTGGTGTATGAACTGACAGGAAACGCAGTAATATTTTCGGTTTTAAGACGGTAATTGTACTCATGATCTTTATCACTGTAATAATCCAGACTATCGACCAGTTGCCCGCCATTTTTCAGGGTAATGGTTCTGACACCGTCCGAGGCATTTTTACTATCTCCTGAACTGGCTTTGACATCAGGATGCCAGCTGGCAATGGCGTCAAATTGTTTGATTTCATTCCAGACGGTATCAACAGTAGCATTAATAGTAATGCTTTCTTTGGCTTTTTGCGGTGTCGGTCCGTGAGCATCAGACGTTACGGGGGCCAATAGGAAACTTAATAATAGTAGAGAGAAGCGGATCATGTCATTAATGCCGTTATTAAAAAGCAACTATTATTCATGGCTTCGGGTAAAAGGTATCGGGTAACTTTCCTGATAATGGTAGGGAAAATTTCGTTTTTTAAGATTTTTGGTTTCCTACTTACCTCGGGCGCAGGCAACTAAACTTGTTACCAGTGATATCGATATCTATTTTGATCTTTCCATAATTCACCGTATCCCTGCCGACAGGATTTACAAGAATAGAGAATTTTTAATCTCAAGCCAAAATCAATAATATTTCAGTCAGCAAACATCTGTGTTGATAGGTTGTAAAAATTCAAAATCCTTGTAATCACCCTGTGTTTTATCAGAACGTTACAGGAATCACCTTACGCTAACGCCTATAAATGTTGACTTTTGGGGCAAAATCATTAAATTTAGACCCCTAGAGTGAAAATTTCCTGTGTTCATGAGCATGAAAACCACCCTAAAAACTAATATTAGTCCTATAAAAACATAATCACTATTCTGTCAACACACAGAATGCCAGGAGAATAAGAATATGAAGAAGCCTTTAAAAAGTTGGCTGCTTGCTTCCAGTGTCGCTGCTTTATTAGCTGCACCTGCAGTTTCAACTGCTAACAGCGATGTTGAAAAACTTACCCAAAACCCAGCTAATTGGGCCACTTGGGGTGGTGATTACGCAGGTACCCGTTACAGTAAATTAAGTGAAATCAACGCTGCTAACGTTAAAACTTTGCAACCAGCCTGGTCTTTTTCTACAGGTGTCTTACGTGGGCATGAAGGCGGCCCCCTGGTTGTGAATGATGTTCTTTACATACATACACCTTTCCCCAACACCGTTTACGCAATTGACCAAAAAACTCAATCGGTAATTTGGGAATTTACGCCAACACAAGACGCTGATGTAACTATTCCTGTAATGTGTTGCGACACTGTGAACCGTGGTTTGGCTTATGGTGACGGCAAAATCTTTTTGCAACAATCGGATACTGTTTTAACTGCGTTGGACGCTAAAACCGGTAAACGTGTCTGGAGTGTACAAAACGGTGATCCTAAATTAGGTATGACCAATACTAATGCTCCTTTGGTTGTTAATAACAAAGTCATGACCGGTATTTCCGGTGGTGAATTTGGTGTTCGCGGCTTCTTAGCAGCTTATGACATCAATACTGGCGAATTAGCTTGGAAAGGCTATAGCATTGGTCCAGATAAAGATACTTTGATTGATGCTAAAAAAACCACAACGTGGGAAAATGGCAAAGTTACTCCAGTAGGTCCTGATTCAAGCACTAAAACGTGGGAAGGCGATCAATGGAAAATCGGTGGTGGTACTACGTGGGGCTGGACCAGCTACGATCCTAAATTGAACTTAGTTTATTACGGATCTGGTAACCCATCTACTTGGAACCCAGTACAACGTCCAGGCGACAACAAATGGTCGATGTCTTTATGGGCTCGTGACGCTGATACCGGTGCAGTTAAATGGGTTTACCAAATGACTCCGCATGATGAGTGGGATTTTGACGGTATCAATGAAACTGTCCTGGTTGACCAAGAAGTTAAAGGTAAAATGCATAAAACTATCGTGCATTTTGACCGTAACGGTTTTGGCTACACCCTGGATCGTGAAACAGGTGAGTTGCTAGTTGCTGAGAAATTTGATAAATCAGTTAACTGGGCATCTCATATCGACATGAAGTCAGGTCGTCCTGAAGTTGTCGCTAAATACAGCACACAACAAAACGGCGAAGACGTTAATTCAAAAGGTATCTGTCCTGCGGCATTGGGAAGTAAAAACCAACAACCGGTTTCTTACTCACCACAAACTGGCTTGTTCTATATTTCCGGCAACCATTTGTGCATGGACTACGAACCATTCGAAGTTGCCTACACAGCAGGTCAACCTTATGTTGGCGCAACTTTAACTATGATGCCTGCGGGTGCAGACGTATTGACGGGTAAGCCTGACAATACCACTAACCTGGGTCAATTCACGGCTTTTGATGCCAAAACTGGTCAGATTGCCTGGTCTAACAAAGAACCTTTCTCTGTCTGGTCTGGTTCTGTTGCAACAGCTGGCGGCGTCGTATTCTACGGTACTTTAGAAGGCTATCTGAAAGCAGTTGATGCTAAAACGGGTAAAGAACTGTATAAGTTCAAAACACCTTCCGGCATCATCGGTAACGTTAATACCTGGGAATACAACGGCAAGCAATTTGTTGGCGTTCTTTCCGGTATCGGCGGTTGGGCGGGTATTGGTATCGCTGCAGGTCTTGACAGCGGCGAAGCCGGTTCAAACTCAGAAGGTTTGGGAGCAGTAGGTGCGTACAGAAGCTTAAGTTCTTTCACCAAATTAGGTGGTGTCTTGACTGTATTTGCTTTGCCTAGCAACTAAGTTTCAATTGAACTCCCTGCTACGGCAGGGAGCAGTTGTTTAGCTTGTAGATGAGAGCCCTGGTTGATTTATCAGCCGGGGCTTTTTTATTATTTGATATAGACAAGGAGATTTTAATGATCTTAGCTCAGCATAAGAAATTACTCGCTATTCTGGCTCTAGCCACATTCAGCTTTACTGCTTCAGCAGTAGAAAAACTCAAGGTCTGTGCCGACCCATTGAATCCGCCTTATTCAACAAAAAACAAAGATGGTTTTGAAAATAAAATAGCCGAACTGTTTGCCAAAGAATTGGGCCAGACTGTTGAGTATATGTGGTTTCCACAGCGCATAGGTTTTATCCGTAACACCTTGACTGCACCTTTAAAAGACAGTGATGTGGACAGTAACGAATTTAAGTGTGATGTCATCATGGGTGTTCCTGCTGGTTACGACCTGGCGTTAACAACCGAACCCTACTACTTGTCAACGTACGTGCTGTTGATCGCCAAAGGGCGTGGCTGGGATAATATTACCGATGCCGACCAATTAACCAAACTTCCGTTGCAAAAACAGGAATCCTTAAAAATAGCGATGTTTGACCGAGGGCCGGGAACAACCTGGATGCAAAAAAATGGTTTGCTTGACGTGGGTATTCCCTATCAATCAATGTCAGGTGATGATGAAAATAATCTGGCCATGCAAATAGAGAAAGATCTTAAAGCGGGGAAAATTGATATGGTTATATTGTGGGGTCCTATGGCGGGCTATGTTGTAACACAAAGCCCAAAAAACAGCTACGCAATTATTCCGATGCAATCAAGCCCAGACATGAAATTTGAGTTTGCTATGGCGATGGGTGTTCGTAAAGGCGATACAGCAAGAAAAGACGCACTTAACAAGCTGATCACCGCTAAAGCAAATAAAATTCAGGCCATTATGGCAGATTATCAATTTCCTTTACTACCGATTCCTAAGCAGGCTATTCATTAATCCTTAGGGCGAATGAATTCGCCCTCCACGTAGATTATTTACGATTAAATAATCCAACAAGATAAGAAAACCTGCTTGCCCGATCATGTGACAGTTGATCCCATTGAAAATGCCATTTCCAATTGCCTGCTGTCGTACCCGGGGTATTCATACGATGTTCAGAACCTAGTTCCAGAATATCCTGCATCGGAATTATCGCAAGATTTGCAACCGATGCCAGGGCTGCCTGAACCAGGGCACAATGCAAAGGTATAGCAGGATTGCCAAGATAATTATAAATGTGGTTTCTCTCGTTGTCGTCAATACTCTGTAACCAGCCCAGCGTGGTGTCATTGTCATGAGTACCAGTATAGACAACACAGTTTCGTTCATAATGATCCGGTAAATAAGGATTATCAGGGCCACTACCAAAAGCAAATTGTAAAATTTTCATGCCAGGCAAGCCAAACTCGTCTCTCAACATTTCGACTTCCTCGGTAATGATCCCTAAATCTTCAGCCACCAGAGGGATAGGGCCAAGTTGTGCTTTTATCGCATTTAACAAGGCTTTTCCTGGTGCTTTAACCCACCGACCATTTTGTGCGGTAGGTTCATCGGCGGGTATTTCCCAGGCGGCTTCTAGGCCACGAAAATGATCAATACGAAGAATATCGAACTGTTCAAGTTGCGTATCCATCCGTTCAATCCACCAATTAAATCCAGTTTTTTTCAAGTGTTTCCAATCATAATGCGGATTGCCCCAACGCTGACCGGTAGCTGAAAAATAATCTGGCGGTACGCCCGCGACAACAGACATTTCGCCTGACTCATCAAGTTTAAAAATATCACGATTAGCCCAAACATCAGAGCTATCATAAGAAACGAAAATGGGAATGTCGCCAAACAAAAGTACACCCTGTGCATTAGCGTAGGCTTTTAGTGCCATCCATTGTCGGAAAAATACATATTGCTCAAATTTAATGCTTTCTATGCCGGTCATTAATCGATGGCGTGCCTCCTTAAGTGCTTTTGGATCTCTTTCCTTCAGAGGTTCCGGCCATTGATTCCAGCATTGTTGATTAAATTCATATCTGAGCACCATAAACAGAGAAAAATCATCGAGCCAAAAAGCTTTTTCCTGACAAAAGCGGGCAAAGTCATCCCAATCCTGCCGTCCAGCACGCTTTAAAAATCCCTGATAGGATTTTTCTACCAAACAATTTTTATTGAAGGCAGGAGAACCCTGGCATGATTCGCAATGCTCGGATAATTGCAACCAACCCAAATTTACTAAGCCATCAATATCAATTAAATTTGGATTTCCGGCATGAGCCGATAAACATTGATAAGGTGAGCCATCTGCATGGGGCATGCCCAAAGGCAGTGTTTGCCATACACTGACTCCGGAATCATGCAAGAAATTGACAAAGTGATATGCTTCCTGCCCCAAATTACCTTGACTTCCAGAACTTGGTAATGAAGTGATGTGTAACAGAACGCCGGCACGACGTTTATTTAAGATATCATTCACGCTTAGTGATCTCTCGTTAATAATTAGGTAAATTCGACGCCCGGACGCATTGCACCTCCCATGGCCGGAGCACCAGAACCCTGCGTAAATGACAGTGTCAGATAAGCAGGGGGTTCTTCTCCCAGAAGTCTATATAAATTAGCCAGATTTAGCCGGAATTGTTTTTCAAAGTTACTGACGGCTTCCCCAGGATTATAATCCCCGAACCACCAAAACCAGTCAGAGCCTTCACACACAGCTAGTTGCAGTTCGGCTTGATGAGCTTGTTTATCGGTTAAACTACCGGTTGCAATAACGTGGTCAAAAGTCTGTTTAGCGTATCCCAGCATATCCCAGCCACGATTTTTATCGGTATCACCTATCCAGGTCGAAAACGTCCCGTAGACCCAGCTACCTGCAACCAATTTTGCCAGAGGTTTAACTCCAACTTTATTTTCTAAGCATTCCGAAAAAGTCGTTAATTCAATAGTTGGATGAGTTGATAATCTTTGATACAGGGCACTGAGAAAGTGAAAACCATTATCCGGATAATATTCCCAGGCATTTTCGCCATCCATAATAATTGACACTACTGGGGTTCCTGCCTCATCTGCAGCAATATTTTCCAGATGCTGGATCAAATCATTTACAGCATCATCGGCATGCCATTTTGAATACTCAAAACCAATAAGATCCGACAGGCCATCATCCCGAAAAAAACAGGCTAGTTTGGTTTTTTTAAGTTGAAAAGGATGGTGTATGGATGGTTGATCGGGGATTTCAGAACAATTTAAACTATTTTGCAAGACAGAACCCCCACTTGCCGTCCAGTCGAAACCAAAGTCACCCAATAGTTCTAAAGTTTGTTCACTGACACCGCCTTCTGAGGGCCAGCAGCCTTTAGGTTTAAAGCCAAAAAATCGCTTAAAGGTCTGCACACCTTTTTCAAGATGCCACAAGACTCGCTGTTCACCGCCCGGATAGACAACCAATTCAGGCAAAGGTGCATCCGGCATCGCTTGCTGGGTAGCGTGTAAATCCAGTAAAAGTGGCATGATAGGATGGGCATAAGGCGTCACAGAAAGCTCAATCTGCTTTTTTATAGCCAATTGTTTGTATCTACAGATAACACTGGTTAATTGCTCTGCAATCACTTCTATAACTTCAATTCGGTCATGCAGGGTATAACCGGATCCTTTCTCTATCAAATGCTTTATTCGACTATCGGTTAATTTTATCGTTTCTCCCATCCAAACCAGATGGTACCAAACCAGAATATCGCTGATAAATTGAGCATCGACATAACACCAAAGGTCATAATGCTGCTCCAGCCAATCGCCCATTTCAATTAACTTTTGGAAGGCGGGATAACGGTTTATTTGCCTTTCTCGATTAGCCCGCATACAGTCTTTAACCAACTTCATCCGTTGCTCAGGATCGCCAGGATCGCCAGGATCGCCAGGATCAACCAAGGCTGCCAATAAAGGATCGGAGATTGGACTGTGATCTTGTAAATAGCCAGTCACTTGTCTGGCATATTCCTCAATCTGTTCCAATAGGATAGGTGCAAAATTCACCACTGCCTTGGCATCAGGAACGGCTTCTAAATGCGCAGCCATATCCACATAGTCTTTAATAACATGTAGATATGTCCAGGGCAGCTTAAATTCTCCGGTCTGTAAATCTCTGTATTCAGGCTGATGCATGTGCCAGCACAGAACTAATTTCAATTTATTTTTATTTAACATGTTTTTTTTTTCCATGCACCGTTAACAGATATGTCCAGAGCCTTATACGTTTTTATCTGACAAAGTGCCTACGTTGTCCCAGCATTTCCGGTGTTACTAAAACAACGCCTCCAGAACTCACATGAAACCTTTTTTCATCGTCTGCTCTGTTTTCGCCAATGATAGTGCCTTCCGGAACTTCACAGCCTTTTTCTATAATGGCCTTGGTAATGCGGCAATGACGACCAATATTCACTTCTGGCAATACAATTGAATCCTGTACCGTCGAGTATGAATTAACGCGGACATTGTAAAAAAGTAAAGAATGCCTGACTTTTGCTCCGGAAATGACACAACCGCCTGAAACCATCGAATCCACGGCTTGGCCTCGTCTTTTGTCGCTGTCAAAAACAAATTTAGCCGGTGGTGTTTGCTCCTGATAAGTCCAAATAGGCCAAGATTTATCATACAAATTTAAATCAGGTTTTACCCCAATCAATTCCATATTGGCAGTCCAGTACGCATCGATAGTACCTACATCGCGCCAGTAACTTTGTTCTCCGCTTTGTAAATCCAAAAAAGGATACGCATTAACGGTATATTTGTCGATAACGGCCGGAATAATATCTTTACCGAAATCACGACTCGAACCTGGGGTGTCTGCATCTTTAAGCAATTGTTCAAACAAAAAGCCGGCATTAAAAATATAGATCCCCATAGACGCTAATGCAGTGTCTGTTCGACCTGGCATCAGCGGAGGGTGCTCAGGTTTTTCTACAAACGCCTTAACCCGTCGATTATCATCGACATCCATTACACCAAAGGCTGTCGCATCTTGTAACGAGACTTCGATACAGCCTATCGTTAAATCAGCATTTTTTTCAACATGATCAGCAAGCATAGCGCCATAATCCATTTTGTAAATATGATCGCCAGCCAAGACCAAAATATGTTCAGGGTTGCGGCTACGCAGAATATCAATATTCTGAAAAATGGCATCAGCGGTGCCTTGATACCAGGAATTTTCATCGTGACGTTGTTGCGCAGGCAGTAAATCGACATATTCGCCAAATTCACCCCGTAAAAATCCCCAACCTTGCTGAATATGTCTATTCAAAGAATCTGACTTATATTGCGTTAAAACGCCTATTTTACGTATGCCGGAATTCATGCAGTTTGATAGTGGAAAATCGATAATCCGAAACTTGCCACCAAATGGTACGGCTGGCTTGGCACGCCAATCGGTCATATTCATTAATCGCGAACCGCGACCACCGGCCAATATTAATGCAACTGTATTGCGCGTTAAATGACTGACATTATGATCATGTTTTTGAGTGCTTGATACTGACATTTTTCATCTCCAGGGTGGAATAGACTGACAACTCTTAATGTGTTTGGTAATATTGACCGCAACCATTATTCCACTACGCCGAGGCAATTCATAGTGAAAAAACAATCTAAAAACGCCCTAGTGCAAGAAAAGCCCAGCGATGTGCTGGTACAAGAAAAGTCTAACGACGTCCTAGTGCAGGAAAAAGCTAGCGATCTACCGGTGCAGAAAAAGTCTAGCGCCGCCGTGGTGCAAGAAAAATCTAGTAACGTACCGGTGCATAAAAAATCTAGTTCAGCGATTGTGGAAGAAAAATCTAACACCGTGCTTGATGCAGATTTTATAAAAATTATGCAAGCTCGGCATCATGATCCTTTTTCGGTGTTGGGTCGCCATAACAAAAACAGCCAGGTTCAGATCAAGGTGTACCTGCCTTACGCAGAAACGGTTAACCTAAAGCATAACTGTGCCGCGTTAAATCGGATACCTGATACCGATTTTTTTGAATATACTGCCAAAGAAAACGAACAATTACCGGCACATTATCAATTATCCTGGATTGATAAGTCTGGTTACAACCATGAAAACTATGATCCCTATGATTTTGGCACTCAATTGCCGGAGTTTGATCAGCATTTGTTCGGCGAAGGCAAACATTGGCATGTTTATCAAAAACTGGGGGGGCATTTACACAGAGCTGACGGTCTAGATGGGGTTTTGTTTGCGGTCTGGGCACCTAATGCCGGGCGAGTGAGTGTGGTGGGTGATTTCAATCACTGGGATGGTCGTTGTAATCCGATGCGTAGTTTGGGTGGTAGTGGCATCTGGGAACTGTTCATGCCCGGCTTACAGGCTGGCTGTTACTATAAGTTTGAGATTTTAAATCGCAATACCAACGAGATTTTGTTGAAAACCGATCCCTATGGTCAGCAGTTTGAATTTCGCCCCAATACTTCTTCCATTGTCATCAAAGAAAACAGCTATGTTTGGAAAGATAAAAAATGGATAGATGACCGTGCAGGCCGTAATTGGCTGCATGAACCCATGTCTATTTACGAGGTTCATCTGGGTTCGTGGCGACGTGATAATTTGGGCAATTTCCTTAATTATCGCGAATTAGCGGTGGAATTAGTCGACTATGTGAAAGAGATGGGCTTTACCCACCTTGAATTATTACCGGTAACCGAACATCCTTTGGATGCTTCTTGGGGTTATCAAACCACCGGCTATTTTGCGCCTACCAGTCGTCATGGTACACCGGATGATTTTCGCTATTTTGTCGATACCTGTCATCAAAACAATATCGGCGTGATCCTAGACTGGGTACCTGCGCATTTCCCCAAAGACAGCTTTGCGCTAGCTCGTTTTGACGGTAGTGCGCTTTATGAACATGAAGACCCACGCAAGGGCGAACACCGTGACTGGGGCACCCTGATTTATAACTTTGGTCGCAATGAAGTTAAAAACTTTTTACTGTCCAGTGCTATTTTCTGGCTGGAAGAATTTCATCTTGATGGTCTGCGGGTCGATGCGGTAGCCTCAATGCTGTACCTAGATTATTCCCGCGAGGATAATGACTGGATACCGAATATGTATGGCGGTAACGAGAATCTTGAAGCCATAGATTTTTTGAGAGATCTGAATGCTGTCACTCATGACCAGCATCCTGGCACCGTGATGATGGCGGAAGAATCCACCTCTTGGCCTCAGGTAACGCGTCCAACCTGGACTGGGGGCTTGGGTTTTTCAATGAAATGGAATATGGGCTGGATGCATGACATCCTGTCTTATATGAGCCAAGAACCGATACATCGCAAGTATCATCATGACCAACTTACTTTTGGTATGCTGTATGCGTTTACTGAAAACTTTTGTTTGCCTTTTTCCCATGATGAAGTCGTTCATGGCAAAGGTTCTTTGATCAACAGTATGCCGGGAGATGAATGGCAGCGTTTTGCCAATCTTCGTCTGCTGTACACTTTCATGTACACCTATCCAGGTAAAAAACTGCTGTTTATGGGGTGTGAATTCGGACAAGGTACTGAATGGAATTTTAACAAGGCTTTAGACTGGTATGTATTGGATTACCCTCATCACCAGGGCTTGCAAACCTTAGTAAAGGATTTAAACCATCTGTATAAAAAACACCCTGCTTTATACCAGCATGATTTTGATCATCAAGGTTTTGAGTGGATTGATTGTCATGATTCATTACAGTCCATCATCAGTTACCGACGTAAAACTGAGCATGAAGACTTAATTGTCGTGCTCAACTTCACCCCGGTAACGCGTGAGCAATATCGGATCGGTGTACCTGTGGCAGGCGCTTATACAGAAATATTCAATTCTGACTCCAGTTACTACGACGGTAGCAATGCCGGTAATGGTCTTGTGCTATCTGAACCTACACCGTGGATGAATCTACCTCATTCTATCAGTCTTAAGTTACCGCCATTGGGGGCAGTGATTTTTAAATTATAGGATTTTAAAACGAAGAACAATCAGTAAAAAGATTGTATTTACGCTTAAGCTAGACTTTAATTTTTAGCCTTTAGCCGCAGGTTGAGCAACGAACAACTATTGTCCAATCTGCGCTTAATAAAACAATAAAAAATACCTAGACCATGAAAAAAATACTTTTTGTCACCAGCGAAGCTCATCCGCTGATTAAAACGGGAGGACTGGCGGATATTTCCGGCAGTTTGCCTAAAGCTCTAGCGGAACTAGGTCAAGATGCTCGAATTATTATGCCTAATTATCAGGCCATCAAAACCACGGAAGAAGTGCGTTACCTCAGCACTATTTATGTGTATAACTGCGCAGTGAATATTCTGGAAACCAGGTTGCCGGGTACCAACGTAATAGTATGGCTGGTAGATTTCCCCGAGTTTTTTAATTTTCCGGGCAATCCTTATGTTGATGAGCACGGTAAGTCCTGGGCAAATAATGCGGAACGTTTTACATTATTTTGCCGTGTCACCGTGGAAGTCGCAATGAATCGGAGTTATCTGGATTGGAAACCAGACATCGTGCATTGCAATGACTGGCAAAGTGGACTGGTACCAGCCTTGCTATCACTGGAATACAGCAGACCGGCTACTGTTTTTACCATACATAACATGGCTTATCAGGGTATATTTCCCAGTTCGACTTATCGTTCATTGAATTTGCCCGGGCAACTTTGGAACTCGAACGGTATCGAGTTTCATGACATGCTGTCATTCCTTAAAGGTGGACTGATTTATTCGGATCGTATCACTACGGTAAGTCCCACTTATGCGAAAGAAATTCAAACAGCAGATTTTGGCTACGGTCTGGAAGGTCTATTAAGTCACCGAAAAGATTTCCTAAGCGGCATTATCAATGGCATAGATGTTGACCACTGGAATCCTGAAACCGACATCAACATCAGTCAGCCCTTTAACCGCATGACGCTATACAAAAAAGCGCTTAACAAAACTGCCCTACAGGAAAAATTATCCCTGCCGGTTAATAAAAACATTCCGGTGTTCGGACTAATCAGTCGGTTGGTCGAACAAAAAGGCATTGATCTGATATTGAAATGTCTGCCCGAAATGCTGACTCACCCCTTGCAATTTGTGTTGCTTGGCAGCGGTAACAAAAGTTTTGAACAACGCTTGTATAATTTTGCCGAAGGTCATCCCGATAAAATATCCATCACCATCGGTTATGATGAAGCGCTAGCACATCTTATTGAGGCAGGATCTGATATTTTCCTGATGCCTTCGCGCTTTGAACCCTGCGGTTTAAATCAGATTTACAGTCAGCGTTACGGCACGGTACCCGTGGTCAGAAAAACCGGAGGTCTGGCGGATACTGTCGTCGATACTGTTCCGAAAACGCTGGAGGATAATACCGCAACCGGTCTGGTTTTCAATGAGGCCAGTCCCGGAGCATTGATGGAAGCGATTAAACGTGCGCTTATTTTATACAGCCATCCTAAAACCTGGAAACGCTTGCAAACCAATGGCATGAGAAAAGACTTCTCCTGGACAAAAAGCGCCCAGCAGTACATGACTTTATACAGTCATTTGTAAAAATCAGTGTTCTGTAGGGGCTGATGTATCAGTCCCTACACCAAGTTCGTGCAATTGCATGTTAATGATTTTAAGTGCAGCCAACACCCCGGAAAAAACCTGATTTGAATGTACGGCGCGGGTTTTACGTAACTCTCCGTTGCAATCCCAGCTGATTACGCACTCGGTCAAAGCGCTGGTATGACCGCCTTTGGGTATCCGTACTTCATAATCAGCCAAAGCGGGCAGGATGTAATTATGCAGTTTCATGATTTTGTTAATCGCATCGACAAACGCATCAAAGCCGCCGTTACCAGAGCCTGAAGCGATATGCATCTGACCATTTACCCAGACGCGCAGACTGGCTGTTGATTCCAGATTCAGACCACTGGTAATTGAACAATTCAGCAATTTGATATGCTGATAATTTTTGCTTTCCAGTACGTCGGCAATAATAAACGGCAGGTCATCGGTGGTAATGGTTTGTTTGGAATCGCCGAGACTGACAATTCGTGCCAGTACTTTTTTCTGATTTTCCTCGGACAAATCCAGTTCCAGCATTTCCAGATTTTTCTTCAGCGAAGCTTTTCCACTCATCTTGCCCAAGGCATAACTACGAATGCGGGAAAAACGCTCAGGGCCTAGTTTGGTTTTGTACAAGCCGCCTTTTTGATCGCCATCCGCATGAATGCCGGCGGTCTGGGTAAATACATCGGCACCGACGATCGGCGCATTTGCTGCTACGCGTTTGCCAGAAAAATTCTCCACCATCGCGCTGATCCGTACAATATGGCTTTCATCGATAGATAACTGCATATTCATTTTATCGCGCAACACCACCGCCACTTCCGCCAGCGAGGCATTACCCGCACGCTCGCCCAGGCAGTTAATTGTGCAGTGTATGGAATTGATGCCGGCGCATACCGCTGCCATGACATTGGCGGTGGCCAGGCCGTAATCATTGTGCGGATGGAAATCAAAGTGCAGTGCCGGGTAACGTCTGCACATATCGCCGAGATTTGACAACACCTCATCCGGCGACAACACACCGAGCGTATCGGGCAACATGAAATGGTTGATGCCGGAATGCTGTAAATCATCCATCAAGCTGTAAACATAAGCTGGATCATCGTGATAACCGTTGGACCAGTCTTCCAGATACACATTGACTTTCAGCCCCTGTTCCAGCGCGTAATTAACGGTTTGTAAAATATCGTCAGTATGTTGTGCCAGGGTTTTCCCCAACTGTACCCGGCAATGTTTTTCGCTACCTTTGATCAGCAGATTGATTACCTGACCACCGGTTTCGACTATCCAGTCGACGCTGCGGGTATGATCAACAAAGCCCAATACTTCAACGCGCCCCGCAAAACCCTCCTGTTTCGCCCAGTCATTGATGCTGGTGACCGCGTCTTTTTCGCCCTGAGAAACGCGAGCCGAGGCGACCTCAATCCTGTCCACCCGTAGCGATTGCAACAAGGCTTTCGCTATGCTGACTTTTTCTACCGGCGTGAACGAAACGCCCTGAGTCTGTTCACCATCACGCAAAGTGGTGTCCATCAGCTGGATATGTCTTGGATCTGTGGACATGATTATTGCCTGTGTTCTTAAGATATAGGGATTAATATAATGCAGGATGGGTGGGTTACGCTAACTTCGACCTATAGGACTACAAATCATCAGGCGTTAATCCTGTTTTTTTGGCTATACGTTGCAACATGCGACTGCAAATAACAAACTCAACTCTTTGGGGGCTTCGCCGTGCTCTAAAAGGTCTGCAAGAATGCGCAATGCCAAGGCTTCTATATTAATAATGGCTTGCTCACGGGTATTGCCGTAAACCAGTGCACCCGATATTGCCTCTATTTCAGCTATCCATCGTCCATCTGTTTCTTGCTCTAATTCAATTTGATATTTTTTATTCATCGGTTTTTGCGCGAGATACCCCGTCCTTTAGGTCGGGGAGGGATAGCGCGTCGGTGTTAGCCGACCCAGCTCATGCAGCTCCTATTGCGTTTGCTATCTTTAAAAAATTAGGTGCTTGTCTTTCCAAGCGGTCAACCCGTGA
>CANNNV010000023.1 GCA_947506155.1 Methylococcaceae bacterium | reverse complement strand
TTGAACACTCATTCTGGCAACTTGAACACCGATTCTGGAAAAACCCAAAAAAGTGTTCAGCTTGAAACCAGAATCAGTGTTCAGGTTAAATCAGAATAGGTGTTCAGCTTGGATCAGAATGGGTGTTCAGGTTGAACCAGAATATGCATTAGTTACAGGCAATGCCTAAAAATCAGGTTAGAATAGCCGTATGGATTCACTCAAGCCACTATTACCGAAAATCAGCGACAAAGACCGCACACAGCTAACTGATGTGCTGTTGGAATTCATTGCGTGGCAGCAGGTACAGATAGACAAACTGGAACAAAAAATACTCAAGCTCAAGGGCGAAACCACTAAACCAAAAATAAAACCCAGTAAGATTGACGATGATCCAGCCAAGGAAGCGGCTGAGAATGGTGATGAAGAAAAAGCCAAAAAGAACAAAGGGCCGAAACGTAGCAAAACCGAACATCTTAAAATTGATGTCACAGTCGACATCCAACCCACTAACCTTCCAGAAGGTTCAATTTTTAAGGGATTTCGGGACGTAATCATTCAAGATATTAAATTTGAGACGCTCAACACTTGCTATCGTTTAGCCGAATATCAAACACCGGACGGCAGTTACGTTTCAGGACAGCTCCCCGAAGGTCTCAACGGCTGCCACTTTGGCAATGACCTGATTAGCTTCATCCTTTATCAATACCATCATCAACATGTCACCCAACCGCTGCTGTTAAAGCAATTGCTGGATTTAGGTGTTGAAATTTCCAGTGGTCGGTTAAGCCAGTTTATTACCGATGATTTGGATGTATTCCATGATGAAAAAAACCAATTATTACAAGCCGGATTGTCCGTATCACGGTATATCCATACCGATGACACCGGAGCCCGCCATAATGGCAAGAATGGCTATTGCACCCATATCGGCAATGAGCTGTTCGCTTGGTTTAGTAGCACGGAAAGCAAAAGTCGCATTAATTTCCTAAGTTGTTTAGGCCAAGGCAGTGACTATTTTTATGTGCTTAATGCCGGTGCCTTTTCGTATATGGATCAACAAAAACTGCCGCATATTTTGTTAGCGCGTCTTGAGCTGGAATTCTCGGGTGAAGCAGTCTGTAGCCTACCGCTCGCGGAGCCTGCCGATAAGGAAGTACGCATTGAAATCGCTCTCGACTGGGATAAATGGTTGGATCAGCGTGGCATCAAAGCCAAGCGACATCGGCGAATTATCACTGAAGGCGCGTTAATGGGTGGTCTGTTAGCCAAAGGCATTCCCGTCACTCTGGGCATAGTCAGCGATGATGCCGGACAGTTTAATGTTTTTGACCATGCTCTGTGCTGGATTCATGCCGAACGCATCATCAATCGCCTGATTTCCTTAAATGATCTGCATGTTAAAGCCGTTGACGACACCCGTGAACAACTCTGGCAGATTTACCGAGATCTGAAAGCCTATAAACTTGGGCCGACGACAAGCCAAGCTGAAGATATTAAAATACGATTTAAAGCGATGTGCAACACAAAAACAGCTTATATCACGCTGAATCTTGCCTTAAAGCGGATGGGGAACAATCAGCACGAACTACTTCGGGTACTCGATAAACCTTATTTACCGCTCCACAACAACCTGAGCGAACGCGATATTCGCGATTACGTCAAAAAACGAAAAATAAGCGGTAGCACACGTAGCGAGGCAGGACGAAGATGTCGCGATACCTTTGCCAGCTTAAAAAAGACTTGCTTGAAGCACAAGATTTCATTTTGGCATTATCTTAAGGATAGGCTGCTGGGTGCAAACAACATTCCACCATTATCCGATTTTATTTTGGCTGCGGCTACCTGTGGGTAATGAGAAGTTACAATGCTTGTTCGAAATATTGGCGAATATCGGTAAGTCATACACCATAAAATTTGCCTAAAAAGTGTTAAAAGACTTATGCGCCATTACTTATTACTTATGATGCGGCTTTATTGTTATGTGGTGCTTTTGGCGGTGAAAATACGCTGACGAAAGCTGATTATTACGCGTGTAGAGGCTCAAAGAATATTACGCCACCTAAACAGAATTGATTTAGAGCGGCTTGTAATACATCACTCACGCTAAACCAGTCTAACCGCTGGTTTTTTTGTGCCTGAATTATTGGCAAGTGTTGCGGGTGTTTTTTTAGAATTGCGCCACCAGTGCGCCATGAAAGTTTTTTCAAAATATTCAGCGGAATAAAAAATGGCCTAGAGAACAGTTAATATTCTCTAAGCCATTGGTTTCTTTGCACATACTCGAACCTATATTTGGTACCGAGAGCCGGAATCGAACCGGCACTGAGTCACCCCAACCGGATTTTGAATCCGGCGCGTCTACCAGTTCCGCCATCCCGGCAAAGAAACGACATTATAGAGGACATTTATTAAAAAGGCTAGTTTTTTAGAAGGTGTATTTAAAGGCTTAACCTGATATTATCAGTACCTATGAAAAAAAGTGATTTTAATTACCTGTTACCCGACGCGTTAATTGCGCAAAAACCCTTGGCAGAGCGCGATGCAAGCCGCCTGTTGTACATGGACAGACACTCCGGGCAGATAGCCGATCAGCAATTTACCGACTTTATTGATTTAATCGATCCACTCGATTTACTGATATTTAATAATACCAAAGTAATTCCAGCTAGACTGTTTGGCAAAAAACACAGTGGCGGCAAGGTCGAGATTCTTATCGAGCGTATTCTCGACGATCATCATGCCATTGCTCACGTTAGATCAAGTAAATCGGCGAAAGCCGGCACCTTGATAGCATTGGATAAAGGTTATTGCTGTGAAGTGCTGGGTAGGGTAGACGACCTGTTTCAATTGGAATTCAAAGGTGATGATTATTTACTTTCTATCTTAGAAGCTATTGGCCATATTCCCTTGCCACCTTATATTACTCGTGAAGATGACGCATCAGACCTAATGCGCTATCAGACGGTTTTCGCCAAAGAGGCAGGGGCTGTTGCTGCGCCGACTGCTGGCCTGCATTTTAACCAAGCTCTCATCGAAAAGCTTAAAGCCAAAGGCGTACAAACTGCTTTTGTAACTTTACATGTAGGCAGCGGCACGTTTCAGCCAGTTAGGACCGAAGATTTATCCGAGCACATCATGCATAAGGAATATTTCTCCGTGCAACAGGAGGCAGTAACAGCCGTGCAGCAAGCGCGAACTAGAGGGGGGCGTGTAGTCGCAATAGGCACAACGGCGGTCAGGGCATTGGAGTCCGCCTCACAAAGCGGACAACTTGAAGCCTGCTTTGGCGATACTGATTTATTTATTACTCCGGGCTATCAATTCAAATCAGTCGATGCGATTTTGACTAATTTTCATTTGCCGGAATCTACTTTATTGATGTTAATTTCAGCGTTTGCAGGCTATAAACCTATTATGAATGCTTACCGCCATGCTATTGATCAATCGTATCGATTCTTCAGCTATGGCGATGCAATGTTTTTGAAATAGCTATTTACCGATATTTCTTGCTTTTTTCAATGCGTCCAGTTTCTTGTCGGCCTGTTCAAATGAACTAGCCGTATTATTAAAGCATTGCGCGATATTACTAAATGAATGCTCGATTGCTTTACCCTGTGCATCTAAACGCAAAGTGAAATCGGGCTTACCAACTGCAGTGGTGTTCTTAGGCACGTCCACTGCTTCATCTTCAAGACCCTCTATATCCAGCGATAACTCTGACTTTCCATCCGTAGCCAAATTTTCACGCCATTGTAAAAAAGATTCTCGCGTGAACACATAAGGATCCAATGCCGCTTCATCAATAAATTTCAATGCACCTTCCGCGCTGGCTCGAGAATTCAGCATCGACAACAGATTTACCGGTAGACCTATGTAACTAGAGGGATTCGCCGCCGTATCAAATACTACCCCCGGAATACCCCGCGCACTTGATGGTCCAAGAACAGGAAGCACTAGATAAGAGCCTCGTGGCACACCCCATACAGCCATAGTCTGATCAAAATCTTCCTCATTTTGCTCCAGTCCTACATCCTTAGCTACATCAAACAGACCACCTAAACCTAATGTTGAATTAATAGTAAGTCGAACGGTATCTTCAGCACTTTGTGAATACTTAGCCTGTAAAACGTCATTAATAACCACATTAACATTCTTTAAATTATTAAAGAAATTGAACACGCCAGTTTGCATGAACTGCGGCGTTATCCATTTGTAGGCATTTGAGATAGGCTCGGCGACATAATCATCAAGGCGATTGTTAAAATTAAACATTTTCCGGTTAAAATGCTCATAAGGGTCAGTCTTGCTCGCTGTGGTTTGCGGCGAAACATCACCTGTTGTCGCGCAACCACCCAACGTGATCACAACGCTGACCAAGATGCCTGAAACCATGAGCGGTATTTTAACGTTACGATTGCCTTTGTGGGGTTTGTTCATGAATATAAAAACCTACTGTTTTGAATAATTATCAATTTTTTCGTTAATTTTGACTATTAAAGCATCAAAACCTTCACGCTGTAAAATTGTTGTATATTCTGATCTTTTCAAAGCCAAATCACTGACACCATTAGCGATGATATTGATAATACGCCAGCTATTGCCTTTTTCTTTTAGCATGTAATCAAATTTAACCGGTTTGTCATCAGGAATAACAAGATGAGAATGCACGACAACACCGCCTCTAGTGGTTTCCTCTTCCGAGTCGAATACAAATGATTCACCTGAGTAATCCTTAAAGTTGTGCGCGTAAGAGGCAATACTCAATCGACTAAATACATCGACCAATTTTTGTTGCTGCTCCTCGGATAACTTTTCCCATTCCTTACCAACTACAATGCGAGCAATTTTTGTCAGCTCATGACTATTAGAAACAGGATCTTTCAAAGAGTCATAGCGTCCGGCATAACCTAATGCCTTGCCATTTTTCATCACAGAAATAAGCTGAAGCTGAAATTTCTCCACCACCTGCTTTGCTGTTGCGCCACCTTCATCCTGAGCAAAAACACTCATCGTCACGAACAAAAAAAGTATGGCAATAACGGCTAACTTCGCATTTTTTAACAAATTGTCCGTAAATCCCCTTCCTTCAAGTCGGGGATATAAGGATGCTCTTGCTTTTGATTTTGTGTGTGCCATAATTATCACGTGTTGATGGCGCTTGCGCCCTGTAGTCAACCTGCCGGAAGGAATAGCCGGTACTGCTAGTCGAGGGAACATAAGACTCCTGCATTCGTACCGAGCGTTGTCCCATTGAAGCTAGAAGCTCCGTCCTTTAGGTCGGGGTAATTCACAACCATAATTAACAACCCTCGTAATTTAAATCAGGTAAGAAGGCGAAAATTTTGTCTCTTCGCCCTTCGCCTTTAACTTTAATCAACCATCTCCACTCTGACAGGGATTCCTGCAAGCGTTGATGAAGCTGGTGTTTTGGCATACTCGGGAATCGCTTCAGGAACCATATCTCCGTCAGTTTTTGGGCCTCTAAGCGAGGTCCATAAAGCTTTCAATGGGTGACTTAACATATCCTCAACAGCTGTTGCTTCATAACCGCAATGCGCCATACAACTTGCACATTTTGGGTTATTAACCGTGCCGTATTTTTCCCAGGGAGTGGTATCCAGAAGTTCCTGAAAACTGGATACATAACCTTCATCAGCCAGTAAGTAACAGGGTTTTTGCCAGCCAAATACGTTACGGGTTGGATTACCCCAGGGCGTACAATCATAGCTCTGGTTGCCCGCCAAAAAATCCAGGTACAACGATGAGTGATTTAATTTCCAGTTGCGCTTTTTACCGAGCTTAAAAATACCTCGAAATAAATCTTTAACGTCACTGCCCTTAATAAATACATCCTGCTGAGGTGCATGCTCATAGCTAAAGCCAGGAGCGATAGTCACGCCTTCAACACCCAATTCCATCGCATAATCCAGAAATTCGGCAACTTCCTCGGCGTTCTCGCCTTGAAATAAAGTACAGTTGATCGTGACCCTAAAGCCTTTACCCAAGGCTAATTTTATCGCTTCAACCGCGCGTTCAAAAACACCTTCTTGACAAACAGAAGTGTCATGCCTTTCATGCATACCATCTAAATGAATAGAAAAAGTCAAATAAGGCGATGGTTGGTAATCGTCAATGCGCTTTTTCAATAACAAGGCATTGGTACACAGGTAAACAAATTTCTTCCGCGCAATAATGCCGGCAACGATTTGCGGCATTTCTTTATGGATCAATGGTTCTCCGCCCGGAATCGACACCATCGGAGCATCACACTCGTCTACAGCCTGCATACATTCTTCAAAAGACAGACGCTGATCAAGTACATCATCAGGGTAATCAATTTTACCACAGCCTGCACAGGCCAAATTACAACGAAACAACGGCTCAAGCATCAGCACCAAAGGATACTTTTTAACACCTTTTAACTTTTGCTTAATTAAATAACTACCTACAGCCAACTGCTGACGTAAAGGAACACCCACGCGCACACCCTCCAAAAAAACATCACTAAAATTATTAATGATACTCACATCATCATGAGTATCCTGAAAATCAACAAGCCTATATTAATAAAACAGGCGCCCATAAAACTGTACCAATAAAACAACAATTCAAGAGTCTTCAAAAAGCACGGCTAGCAACTGTTTTTTTAATAAATGAAGTTAAAACAAACTAGCCAGCCTTTTATATAATACAAGCGCTTATCTAATGCAGAATAGAATACTATCTTTTAACAGCCGACTCCAGTTTTATAGTATCTATGCGTAAACGTCGTCACAAGGAACAACTTTATATCATCACTATCAACCGTTGATAAAAACAACTAACTAACTATTTTTATTGACAATAAGTCGCTTTGCTGACGAGGAATATTCACATATTTACAACAAAACAACATTGCTTTGCAAAATACCAACAAACAGTCTATTATTGCGAGCAATTACCTTAAAACTATCTTGCAGGTCGAGCTTAAAAATATCATGAGTGAATCTCAAATATCCCTGGATAATCCAAAGTCACTCAACAAATGCTCTGATGATGAGTTTCAAGCGCTGTTACTTGAAGGCGTCTCTAGAACATTTGCGCTGACTATCCCTCAGTTGCCGGAAAAATTATACGGCCCAGTAGCCAACGCCTATTTGTTATGCCGCATTGTCGACACCATAGAAGATGAAGTTTCACTATCAGCGCAACAAAAGAAATATTTTTGCTCAGAGTTTATTCAAGTTGTCAAAACCGGATTTAACTCAGAACCGTTTGCGGTAGAGCTTGCCCCTCTGCTGTCGGCGCAAACCATACCTGCTGAACATACCTTGATTCATGTATTGCCCCGGGTTATTCAAATTACCCATAAATTTGACCCTGATCAAATTGAAGCGCTGGCTACCTGCGTAGAAACCATGGCTGAGGGCATGCCAATTTTTCAAGCTAAAGATCTGCAAGGAGGTCTCGCAACCCTGGCCGAAATGGACAACTATTGTTATTACGTTGCCGGTTGCGTGGGAGAAATGCTGGCCAAACTTTTTTGCCATTACTCGACGGAAATAGCTCAGCACCAAGACGAACTGCTTAGACTGTCGGTATCTTTTGGTCAGGGACTGCAAATGACCAACATATTAAAAGATATTTGGGATGATGCAGAACGAGGCGTTTGCTGGCTACCGCAAGATATTTTCACTGAAACCGGCTTTGATCTTAAAAATCTGACTCCAGAAACACAAGATGAAAACTTCAGAAAAGGCTTAGAACACCTGATCAGTATCGCTCATCAGCATTTGCATAATGCACTGAAATATACGCAACTACTGCCCAGCCATGAAATTGGCATCCGTAATTTTTGCCTTTGGGCACTGGGTATGGCGATATTAACTTTGAAGAAAATCAAACAAAATCTCGATTTCACTGATTCCGCTCAAGTCAAAATTACCCGAAAAAGCGTTAAAGCCACTATTCTTGCGACCCGATTAACCGGACGCAACAATTCCATGCTGAACCTGCTTTTTAATGTAACCAGCCGCGAACTTAAAACCCCCGATTGGACTTATTCAATATCCTCCTCAAAAGACAACATAAAACTTTAAGGACGCAAGTTATGTTTAATGAAGCAAATTCAGATCACGCTATAGGCACTGTTTCAAGTGCAGCGCATACCGCCACCCACTATGCGCACAAGCTTAATTTAGCCATAGACAAGGCCCAAGATACGTTATTGAGCTTACAGGATCAGCAAGGTTATTGGGTCTTTGAACTGGAAGCAGACTGCTCGATTCCCTCAGAGTACATCATGATGATGCACTACCTGGGTAACATAGACGAATCGTTACAAACCAAGATAGCCAATTACCTGAGATCGCATCAATCCACAGACGGCAGCTATCCGCTGTTTACCGGCGGCGCAGGTGATATCAGTTGCAGCATTAAAGTTTATTACGCGTTAAAAATGGCCGGAGATGCTGCCGATACACCGCATATGAGCCGGTTGAGAAATTACATCCTCAGTCAGGGCGGCGCAGCTAAAGCCAACGTGTTTACTCGCATTGCGCTGGCAACCTTCAAGCAATTGCCTTGGCGTGGCGTGCCGTATATTCCTGTCGAAATTATGCTGTTTCCCAGCTGGTTTCCGTTTCATCTGGACAAAGTTTCCTACTGGTCCAGAACGGTCATGGTTCCGCTGTTTATTCTTTGCACCTTGAAAGCCAAAGCAAAAAATCCTAATAATGTCAGTATACTAGAGCTTTTCGTCACCCATCCTGACGAAGAAAAACATTATTTCCCCGAAAGAACCCTATTGAATAAAATTTTTCTGGGCCTGGATAAGCTGGGCTTGGCAACACGGCCGTTGATTCCGAAAAAAGCCCATGAGTTAGCCATAGCAAAAGCCCAGGACTGGTTTATTGAGCGCCTGAACGGCGAAGATGGCTTGGGCGGGATTTTTCCGGCGATGGTCGGCGCTTATGAAGCATTGCTGCTGCTGGGCATGCCTGAAGATCATCATCATGTAGTGACTGCACGTAAAGCCATCGATAAATTACTGGTCATCAACGAGCATGATGCTTACTGCCAACCCTGCTTATCTCCAGTTTGGGATACGGCATTGGCGGCACTGGCTTTACAGGAAGCGGATAAAACCGCTAATCAAGCTAGCCTGACCCGTGCCTACGACTGGCTTAAAAGCAAACAACTGTCAGATGAGCCGGGGGATTGGCGCATCGCCAAGCCAGATCTGGCAGGTGGTGGTTGGGCGTTCCAGTTTGAAAACCCGCACTACCCCGATGTCGACGACACAGCGATTGTTGCCTTTGCCATGGCTGATTCAAACCTGCCCGAACTGAGTGAGTCGATACATAAAGCAACCCGCTGGATAGTCGGCATGCAGTCTAAAAATGGCGGCTACGGTGCATTTGATGTTGATAATACCCAATATTATCTGAATGAAATCCCTTTTGCCGATCATGGGGCATTACTAGACCCACCTACCTCTGATGTCAGCGCACGCTGTGCGATGCTGATGGCCAAGGTAGCTCAGGATCATGAAGAATATTTGCCAGCGTTAGAGCGCACGCTAGCTTACATCCGCAGCGAACAAGAAATTGATGGTTCCTGGTTTGGCCGCTGGGGCACCAACTACATTTACGGCACTTGGTCGGTATTGCTGGGCTTGGAGCAAACCAGCCTGTCAAAAACTGACCCCCTGTACACCAAAGCCGCAAGCTGGCTTAAAAGCGTACAACGTGGCGATGGTGGCTGGGGTGAAGACAACTACAGCTATCACGATAACAGCCATAGCGGAAAATACCGCTTCAGTACCGCCTTCCAAACCGCCTGGGCTGTTTTGGGCTTGATGGCAGCCGGCGAAGCTCACAGCCACGAAGTCAAGGCAGGAATTGATTTTCTATTGCGCAATCAGCAAGCTGACGGCGTCTGGAATGATGAATGCTTTACTGCGCCGGGCTTTCCGAAAGTCTTCTATCTTAAATACCACGGCTACGACAAATTTTTCCCTCTGTGGGCCTTGGCCAGATACCGTAACGAACTACGCATAAAGTGATCACAGGCATTGTTGTTGCGTTAGCTGAAGAACTAAGCACCCTAACGTCAAAAAAATTGGTTAAGGGTAACTATGTTTTCATTAATGAAAACATAGTGGTCGCCTATTCCGGCGCGGGTCCCAGCAATGCACAGGCAGCAGCAAAATTATTGATCGCACAAGGCGCTACCCAACTTATTAGCTGGGGTTGTGCTGCGGCACTGAGTCCAGCATTAAAACCGGGCGATCTGGTTTTAGCGGATAGCCTGATCGATTCCGAAGGCAAGCTGATTGAATTATCGACTGACTGGCATAGTTACACCAAAAATCTATTTGCCACCACGCTAAAAGTCCAAACCGGCAGTTTAGTCGAAAGCAAAAAGATTGTAGCAACCGGCGGCGACAAACAGCAACTTTATAGAAAAACCGGCGCAATTGCATTAGATATGGAAAGCATCGCGATAGCTAAAGTCGCCTCACAAAATAAGCTACGCTTTTTGGCTATCCGGGCCATAGTTGACCCGGTGACTATGGATCTGCCCAAAGCCATTGGCCACTCGCTGAATAGTGCAGGCGATATCGAGCTGATTAAATTACTAGCATTTATCGCAGGACATCCTGCGGAACTGCCGGGACTGATAAAACTAGGCCTGCATTTTCATGCCGCAAAAAACACGTTAAAATCAGTCGCCAGACAACTCGCTCAGCTATGCGCTAGCGTGTAGAAATAAATCGTTATAGGCATGTTCTATAGCCGTTGCTATCAGGACAAGCATTTGGCCCAAGGTCTTTCTTTAATAGTTCTGCCTGCCTTTTGCGGCAAACGAACACACAATGAGGTACACATGACTTTCAGTATCGCCGAACTTTTTTCTCAACACAGCACTGATAAATTTGCTCTACACGAACAACATTTAAACAACCAAATGGTCAGAGTGTTAAAGACCATAGGCTATGACCGTCATTACAAAAAAGCGATCGGCCAGTATCTTTATGATCAGGAAGGCACGGAATACCTGGATTTACTCAGTGGTTTCGGCGTCTTTGCAATCGGCCGCAATCATCCGACCGTAATCAGCGCTCTAACCGAAACTTTAACCCTGGAATTGCCCAATCTGGTGCAAATGGATGTATCGGTACTCAGTGGCTTACTGGCGCAGGAAATCCTGAAAACCATGCCGGACAATCTGACCAAGATGTTCTTTTGCAATTCCGGCACTGAAGCGGTAGAAGCCGCCATCAAGTTTGCCCGTTATACCACCAAACGTGAAAAAACCGTCTTTTGTGAGCACGGCTATCATGGCTTAACCCTGGGCGCCTTATCCCTGAACGGCGAAGAAATTTTCCGCGAAGGTTTTGGCCCGTTATTGCCCGGCTGTATTTCCATACCTTTTAATGACCTGGTCGCATTAGAAAAAGCCTTAAGCAACAAGGACGTCGCAGCTTTTGTCGTCGAACCCATCCAGGGCAAAGGCGTTAACGTACCGGATGATAATTATTTGCCGGAAGTTGAGCGCTTGTGCAAAAAATACGGCACCTTGTTTGTTGCCGATGAAGTCCAAACCGGCTTGGGACGTACCGGGAAATTCTGGGCTATCGAGCACTGGAATGTTAAACCGGATATGATTTGCATGGCCAAGGCACTGTCCGGCGGTTTTGCCCCAGTCGGCGGGGTCGCGATGACCGACCACATCATGGACACGGTTTATAACCGTATGGATAGAGCGGTCGTGCATGGCTCTACCTTTGCCAAAAACAATATGGCGATGGCTGCAGGTCTTGCAACCTTGCATGTGATGGAAGACGAAAAGTTGGTCGAAAACAGTCTAAAAATCGGTACTGACCTGATCGACAGCCTGAATGCCATGGCCGGAAAATACGAGTTCCTGAAAGAAGCTCGCGGCAAAGGCATGATGATTGCCGTTGAATTTCAATCCCCCAAAAGCCTGAAATTAAAAGCCGCCTGGGCGATGCTGGAAGCTGCCAATAAAGGCCTGTTCTGCCAAATGGTCACCATTCCTTTATTTAAAGAACATCACATCTTAACCCAGGTTGCAGGACACGGTATGAACGTGGTCAAACTGTTGCCGCCGCTCACCTTAACGCAAAAAGATCGCGACACTATTATCAATGCCTTCGATAAAGCCATAGCCGATACCCATCAAATTCCCGGTTCGATCTGGGAATTGGGCAAGAATCTGGCCGGCCATGCCTTGAAAGGCAAAAAATAATGAAAAAAACCTTTCAAGTCACTTTACTCTGTTTGCTGTTGTGTCAAAGCTACGCGGCCAGAGCGCATGCGGTCATTACTGATTATTCGCTAAAAATTACGCCTATTCATGTCAACAGCCCGGGGCAAGTCGAACTGTCGTTTAATTCACAGATAGAACTGGGCTTATCGCAAATTTTTCTGGTTAGTAAAGGCGATAAACATGAATTACTGCAAGCCACCACTGGCAAGAAACAAGGTCAGATTATTATCAGTATTCCTGCTCTGGAAGCCGGTGATTATGCGCTAAGATTTAAGGTCTTCGCTGCTGACGGTCATTTAACCGAAGATGTTATTCATTTTTCCGTTTCAAACTAGGATATCCAATGGCAGGAATAGCTGATTTTCTCGATTCCCTTATCGGTGGGTTTGACCTGCTTTGTTATTGCCTAGCCATCGGTAGTCTGTTCTGGGGGCTTTTTGTTTTGCGCCCATGGCAGTCTAACGATAAATACACTGACGACTTATTGCAAAAAACGGTCGCTCTGCTTTATAAAGGCGGTTTCTGGCTGGCTGCAGCTCAACTATTCAAAATCATTCTTAAAATTTGGTTAATGACCGCCGTACTTGAGCGCTGGCCTTTTCCTGAGTTTGCCGGCACCACACAATTCATCGTCGGCATGGTACGCACACTTTTAACAGTGCTGCTGGCCACTTACTGTTATGGCTATTTACGGCACAACCCGACTTCTAAAAAACACTGGATAACCGCCGGCATCCTAGCCTTACCGATGATTATTTCCGGTGCCTGGCTGGTACATGGCGCGGGACGCTTTGAAAATCAGATAGCCTTAATGTCACTGACAGTTATACATCAACTGGCTGCAGCCGCGTGGATCGGTGGAATTTTTCAGCTGCTTACCTTGTGGCTGTTACGCAAAAGAAAACAGGTGCCTGCTGAGTTATGGCCAATATTGCTAAAAAAATTCTTTGTTTTTGGTATAGCGTCGGTGGCGATGATTCTGCTCTCGGGACTGCCGATTGCATTGCTGTACATCGATACCTGGGACGGTCTGATCGGTACCGGCTACGGTAATTTACTGTTGGTCAAAATAAGCTTAATGTCCATTGCGTTGGGCTTTGCCTGGTTAAATAAAAATGCCGTATTAGACTACGGTTTTTCAGGCAATCACCACACCTTAAACAACCGCGTTCCTTATTATATTGAGGCAGAAACCTTTGTCCTGGTCACGCTGTTATTTACCGCCGCCAGCTTGGCTTCCCAGCCGCCTGCTATTGATGTTCCAAGCCTGACGGCGAGCTGGCAGGAAGTTGTCAACACCTTTCACCCGCAAATCCCCCAAACCAGCTCTCCGATGCATACTGATTTGCTTGCAGGCGAGGCAGGACGGGTAGCCATCATCGGGCAAGTGCCTTCGATGGCAGCAACTGAATGGTCAAACTACAATCACAATATCGCCGGCATTTTTCTGACCGTGATGAGCTTTTTTGCCATGTTGTTTTATGTCAAGAAACCCGGATTTGAAAAATTCAAATACTGGCCCTTGGGCTTTGTTGGCCTGGGTATTTTTCTGTTTTTCCGCAGTGACGCAGAGTCCTGGCCTTTAGGGCCTTTAGGCTTTTGGGAAAGTACGTTTAATAACGGAGAAATATTGCAGCATCGAATTGCAACCTTGCTGGTACTTGTCCTGGGTGTATTTGAACTCACTGCCCGGATAACCAAAAATCCAAACAGCAAACTGCCGTATGTCTTCCCTTTGCTGGCCGCGTTTGGCGGCTTAATGCTGCTTACCCATTCGCATGTCGGCTTCCAAGCCAAAAGCGCCTTTCTTATTCAAGTCGGCCACACTACAATGGGCATTTTTTCCCTGGTTCTGGCTTGCGGTCGTTGGCTGGAATTAAAATTGGACAAACCGGGTAGTGACATTGCCGGTTTTATTTCTGTTGCCGCCCTGTTTCAAATTGGCCTCATCCTGATGTTCTATCGCGAACCCCTTTATTAATATGAATACACTACATAACTACCCTCTGCTCAAAGACATCAACACCCCAGCCGATGTACGCAAGCTGGCGAAAAATCAGCTTAAATCCCTGGCAAAAGAGTTGCGCGAATTTTTAACCCATACCGTAAGCATTTCCGGCGGCCATTTTTCGGCGGGCTTAGGCACGGTTGAGTTAACCATAGCTCTGCATTACGTGTTCGACACGCCGTCTGACCAGCTGGTTTGGGATGTCGGTCATCAGGCTTATCCACACAAGATTCTGACCGGTCGCAAGGATCGGATGACAACCATACGCACCCGGGACGGGGTATCCGCATTCCCGAATCGGGCAGAGAGCGAATATGATGCGTTTGGTGTAGGCCATTCCAGCACCTCGATCAGCGCGGCCTTGGGCATGGCGATAGCCTCCGAATTGAAAGGCGAAGACAAGAAAATGGTCGCAATTATCGGCGACGGCAGCATCACCGGCGGCATGGCCTTTGAGGCAATGAATCATGCCGGCGCCCTGGATGCCAATCTGCTGGTGATTCTTAACGACAACGACATGTCAATCTCGCCACCGGTCGGCGCGATGAACAATTACCTGACCAAGATTTTGTCGAGCCGGTTTTATTCATCGATGCGTGAAAACAGCAAAAAAGCTTTAAGCAATATGCCCAGCGTTTGGGAACTGGCCCGCCGCACTGAAGAACACATGAAAGGCATGGTTGTGCCAGGCACCTTGTTTGAAGAGCTGGGCTTTAACTATATTGGCCCGATAGATGGCCATGATATGGACATGCTGGTATCGACACTGGAAAACCTGAAGCATATTTCCGGCCCGCGTTTTTTGCATATCGTCACCCAAAAAGGCAAGGGCTACGCGCCAGCAGAAAAAGATCCGCTGGCCTATCATGGCGTGCCGGCTTTTGATCCGAGCAAGGATAGCCTGCCCAAATCTGCACCCTCCCCGCATCCAACGTATACCGAAGTGTTTGGTAACTGGCTTTGCGATATGGCAGAAAAAGACGAGCGCCTACTGGGCATTACGCCTGCGATGCGCGAAGGCTCTGGCCTGGTGAAATTCTCAGAGCAATTCCCGAAACGTTATTTTGATGTCGCGATAGCCGAACAACACGCGGTAACTTTGGCTGCAGGTCAGGCCTGCCAAGGTGCAAAGCCGGTCGTAGCGATTTATTCGACATTTTTGCAACGGGCTTATGATCAGATGATTCATGATGTCGCGATCCAAAATCTGGATGTATTGTTTGCGCTGGATCGCGCAGGCCTGGTCGGCCCGGATGGCCCGACCCATGCCGGCAGCTTTGATTACAGTTATATGCGCTGCATTCCTAATATGCTGGTTATGGCGCCAGCGGATGAAAATGAATGCCGGCAAATGCTGTACACCGGTTTCATGCATGAAGGCCCGGCGTCTGTACGTTATCCGCGCGGCAAGGGCCCCGGCGTTGCTGTCACTAAAACCATGACTGCCCTGCCCTTGGGCAAAGCTGAAGTTCGTCATCAGGGCAGTCGCATTGCTATTCTGGCCTGGGGCAGCATGGTAACTCCGGCCTTGGACGTGGGCAAACAACTGGGCGCCACTGTCGTCAACATGCGCTTTGTCAAACCTATTGATGCCGAACTGATACGTGAGCTAGCCAAAAGCCACGAAGTACTGGTAACCATCGAAGAAAATGTATTGGCCGGTGGCGCAGGCAGTGCTGTCAATGATTTCCTGCAAAGCCAACGTATTTTGATGCCGGTACTGAACATCGGTTTGCCGGACAGCTTTGTCGAACAAGGTACCCGGGAAGAATTGCTGTCACTGTGCGGCCTGGATATTCAGGGAATATTGGCTCAGGTTGAGACATTTTGTGCGTAGAAATACTGTGTAAATTGAAAAGGCGGCCCTGTGGTCGCCTTTTCGCCAACTTTAAATTACGATTTAAGCTCAACCTGCGTGACTTTCACCGTAGCCCAGATTCGTTCAATAAAATCCGCATCCATGTCAGGCCTGCCATCTTGTATCCATTGCACTAGAACTTTGGCAATATTAGGGTAAGTAATATGAACGGCCTGCTTATCGTCCAACCATTGTTCAATGACGCCGATATCCATGTCGTGCATCGTCTGACCATAACCCAACTGCTGTAATGCTGCGGCATTGGAAATTTGCTCCATTTGCGCATGTAACGGTTTGGCAAGAATCTTTTTTCCCAGTTGTAAAGCTTCACTGGCCAATTCAAAGCCGGCATTGCTAATAATTCCCACGCAATCATACAAATCTTTCTGAAAATCGATCCGTGACAGCGGGTTGCAAATGATATTGGAAAACGTAGAGTATACGACTTCAGGCGAATAAATATGGAAGTCAAAGTTTTTAAAGCCTGACAACAATCGAATGACTTCATGTGGATCTTCGAAAGGAAGATAAACGATGATCTTGTTGTTGATAATGTTTTTTGGCTGTTCTGGGGTATCGATAATCGGCGGCAAAATGGCCTGTCCAAAATGATGCCAGTGCAAACCGATGCCGACGTCAGCTGGAGCAAAGTACTTCATGACCAGATCGGCGATAGGATCTGAGCCTGCTCTGGGGATTTTATGATTAAATGCATATTGATGGCCTATACCGAGAACCGGTATGTTCTTATTTTTTGCCGCCCAGGCCGTAACCGGTTCAAAATCGCTGATCACCAGATCATAGCCGCTTAAGTCCAGAGACTTAATATCTTTTATAAACTTAATAGGCTGAGCATCGCGAGCCGTTTTCAGATAACTGACAGCTCCCTTTTCGGTGTTAAAAGTTAGACCAGTACGCAACTGGTAACCATTAAACAACTCCATATCAAAATACTTGTCCTCGGGACGTCCGGTAAACTGAAAGGTAACGTCGCAACCGGCAGCATAAAGCTCCTTCGCCATGACCCTGGCGCGGGTGATGTGACCGTTACCCGTACCCTGTACCCCATAAAAAATTTTCATAGTACGATTTGTCCCAAACTAAAGAGTGCTGATGACCAAGATCATCAAGAATAAAACTCTAATATGACAAAGTAGTGAAGTTTTTATTAAGCTTTTATGACAAAACTATGATTGAACAGTGTCGGTGGCAAGGGTTACTTATTTCTTCATCCATAGCACCAGTGTCGATAGCAGCTGAATTATCGTTCGTGCCGTAGTCTGCGTGTTTTGATTAAGTTGAACAGTGATTCCTGGTCAACTATTACTGTTGATTAAAATCATTTCTAATTTTAATGATGTCACCAGAAACTCCCAAAAAAGCCTCAACAACATCCTTATCAAAATGACTTCCTTTCCCGGCGGTTATTAAATTAAATGCATCCTGATCGGACATGGCTTTTCGGTAAACCCTATCCATGGTCAGTGCATCAAAAAAATCGGCTAACGCCACAATACGTGCGCTAATCGGAATTTCAGTCCCTTTTAGTTTTTGCGGATAACCTTTACCATCAAACCGTTCGTGATGACATAACGCTATTTCTGCCGCGAAATCTAATAATGAAATGCCACTTCCCGTCAAAATATTGTATCCCGCAACTGTATGAAATTCCATTTCAATTCTGTCTTCTAGAGTGAAGTGTTCTGTTTTTTTTAACACTGAATCTACAATAGCTATTTTCCCAACATCATGCATTTGAGCAGCATGATAAATATTCAATGTAAACTCCTTGTTCATACCATAGCGTTCAGCAATCAACTGTGCAGTCAGACCTACCCTGAGGACATGAAAGCCGGTATCGGTATCTTTGAACTTTGCTGCTAAAGAAAGCCTTTTTAAAATTTCGATTTCCAGATTTTTATTTTTTTCCGTTAATTGCTTGATTTTCTTCTGGGAAAAATAAATATCCTCTGAATATTTTATTAAGATACCTTCCATGGGTGCTGTATCTAAATAACTTTGCCTCATTGTTGTAAATCCACTTGCTGATGCAAGCTATAAAATAAGTGTTCAGATTGTGCAAGAAGACTGTTTACTTCATAAATTAGTTTTAACGGGCTAAAGGGTTTGGTGATATACGCATCAGCTTTAACTCGTGTGCCTTCTTCAATGTCATCAATACCTCCGCGAGCTGACAACAAGATAATCTTAATGTTTTTAAATAAATCATTGCTTTTCAGGTTCTCGCACAAAGTATAGCCATCAATTTTTCCTGGCATCATTATGTCTAAAATAATTAAATCTGGAATACTTTCCTTCAGACTTTTCAAGACCTCTAAGGTGTTTGAACATTCAGTTATCTGAAAATTATCATCACCTAAAGTCAGCCTTATTAGTACCCGAATAATTCGATGATCATCGACAATAAGTATTTTTTTAGTCGTTTGCGCGTCACTCTGGTGACATGCATTTGGATTTAATGTATTCATGAAAACCTAGTCCCAGCATAATTTAAAGGGCCTAATTAAAGACACCCATGAGAGAAAAACCGTATTGCTTTTAGTGTGTGACATAGTGTAATCATTTTTTTTTTCTTCTGAACGTCAAATAGCGGTGAATTAACCGCTGTTTTCTAGCATTTCGCAGAGGCATTAAGATCCGATAATAGACCGCCTGTTGCTGTGCCCAAAATAACAGAGTGCATCAACTTTAGGAGTCTCTAATGGCAGAAGAAAGTGATCTTGAAAAAACAGAACCGGCTTCGGAACGGCGTATTGAAAAGGCGCGTGAAGAAGGCGATGTCCCTCGTTCGCGTGAGCTTGCCACATTTATGGTGTTAATGGCCGCGACACTTGGATTTTGGATGTCAGGTCCAGCCATGCTGAGCCAACTCAAGCATATAGTAACCAAGGGCTTAAGTTTTGAACGTACACAGGTATTGGATCCATCGCGATTAGGTATCGAATTTGTCCAGCAAGTTGTTGATTTATTTCTGGTTTTTATGCCATTGATCGGATTGCTGATGCTTGCAGCACTAGGTTCACCACTGTTGATCGGTGGATGGCTGTTTAGCGCAAAAGCGTTGGGGCCTAATTTTGGCAAGCTTAATCCAATGCAGGGGTTAGGCAATATGATCTCTATCAAAGCGCTGATCGAGCTGTTTAAGGCTATCGGTAAAACGGCGTTGGTCGGTGTCGTGGCCTGGTTTATAGTGGCTTCGCAGTTTGATGCAATTTTTGTGTTGGTTTCCCAGACGCCAGCGGTTAGCAGCGTCCACCAAGGGCACTTATTATTAGTGTGCTTTACCGCTATGGTCGCAGCATTGGCAATTATTGCGTTGATTGACGCGCCATATCAGATGATCCACTACAAAAATAAACTCATGATGTCACGCGAGGATGTTAGGCAAGAAGCTAAGGAGTCGGATGGTAATCCAGAAACCAAGGCCAAGATTCGCTCCCAACAGCGTGAAATGGCCAGACGCCGCATGATGTCCGAAGTCCCAACGGCTGATGTGGTGGTGACTAACCCGACTCATTATGCTGTTGCTTTAAAGTATCCAGAACATGCCAACCATGCCCCTTTGGTTATCGCTAAAGGTATGAATGAAGTGGCGGCTAGAATTAGAGAGATTGCCACTGAACACCATATTGTGCTGATGGAGGCGCCGCCACTAGCTCGCGCACTTTATCAACATGCCGAGCTGGGCGAAGAAATTCCAGCACCACTTTATACCGCTGTAGCCCAAGTATTGGCCTATGTTTTTCAATTGCGCACCTGGCAGGCTTATGGTGGGGATGAACCATTATTACCCGAGCAAGTGTCCGTTCCTCCGGACATGGATCCTTTGGAAACTAAAAATAATGAATCGTCCAGCAACATCGATCCCAGAATTTAATCATGAATATACCTAATTGGCTTTCCAATATTAACGGCAAAGCACTGACCGCTCCAGGTCTGGTTATCATTATGCTTGCGCTAATGGTTTTACCGGTGCCTGCGTTCGTGCTCGATATTTTCTTCAGTTTTAATATTGCCTTATCCATTATCGTTTTGCTGACAGCCTTGTACACGATTCGGCCTTTGGACTTCATGGCATTTCCGGCGGTCTTATTATTTACCACGATGTTGCGTTTATCGCTGAATGTTGCTTCAACGCGTGTGGTACTAACAGAGGGTCATTCTGGTCCGGATGCCGCAGGTAAGGTAATTGAAGCGTTTGGCCACTTTTTAATCGGTGGCAATTATTTGGTTGGTGTCGTGGTTTTTACCATTTTAACTATCATCAATTTCGTCGTGGTTACCAAAGGTGCGGGTCGAATTGCAGAAGTAGGTGCCCGATTTGCATTGGACGCGATGCCAGGCAAACAGATGGCGATAGATGCCGATCTAAATGCAGGCTTGATTGGAGAAGCTGATGCGCGTCAGCGGCGTAAGGAAGTTTCGCAGGAAGCTGAATTTTACGGAGCTATGGATGGTGCGAGTAAATATGTGCGTGGAGATGCAGTGGCTGGTATCGTCATTGTTGCGGTAAATATGATAGGTGGTTTGTTGGTCGGCATAATCCAGCATGAATTGGACTTTTCAGAGGCGATTGAAACCTACACAATGCTAGCGATCGGCGATGGTCTGGTCGCTCAGCTTCCGTCACTCATCATTTCCGTGGCAGCGGGTGCGGTGGTATCTCGGGTGGCCAGTGACCAGGATATTGGTGGTCAATTGGTCACTCAGTTATTCATGAAGCCACAAGTTCTTTATATCACGGCGGGTATTATTGGCGGACTAGGACTCATTCCTGGCATGCCGCATTTAGCTTTCTGGCTGTTGGCTGGATCGATCGGTGGTGCTGCCTACTATTTTCAACGTGTCCGACAGACAGAAGCCGAGGCAGAGGTGTTAGCACCTGTGGCAGCATCAACAGACCTAGAGGAAGTTACTTGGCAAGATGTGGCTCCAGTTCATGCTCTGGGCTTAGAGGTAGGTATTCGACTGGTTGGTTTAGTTGATAAAGATCAGGGGGGTGAATTACTGCGTCGAATTAAAGGAGTCAGGAGAAAGTTTGCTCAGGAAGTGGGCTTTCTTCCGCCGGCTGTTTACATTAACGATAATTTAGAATTACGACCCTCGGCTTATCGCATTAACTTGAAAGGCGTAGAGATTGGTACAGGTGAATCTCACCCGGGGCAATTTATGGCTATTAATCCGGGCATGGTAACAGGCCAGTTACAAGGCCCACAGGTCAATGATCCTGCATTTGGTCTGCCGGCTACCTGGATAGGTGCGCATTTGCGTGAACAAGCTCAGGCTATGGGTTATACCGTAGTTGACGCCGCCACTGTGGTGGCGACTCATTTAAACCATTTAATGTCATTGCATGCAGCGGCTTTGCTCGGACGGCAAGAGTTACAAGCCCTACTTACTCATTTGGGAGTAGAAGCTCCAAAACTAGTCGAAGACCTAGTGCCCAAGCTGCTGCCTTTATCTACATTACAGAAAGTTCTGCAAAATCTATTAATTGAAGATGTTCATATTCGTGATATGGAAACTATCATTGAGACGATCGCAGAATACGCCCCCCAAACTCAAGATCCCAATATATTGACATCGGTTGTTCGAATAGCACTAGGAGGTGCAATTGTCCAGCAAATCGCCCCTGGAACGCTAGAACTACCGGTCATGACTCTGGATAATCGACTTGAACAGCTTTTGTTGCAGACCTTGCAAAGCACTGGTTCAACTGGCGGAGGCATTGAACCGGGCTTGGCTGAAACTTTAAGCGTACAAGCTGCGAAAAGCACACAGTTGCAAGAACAACTTGGTTATACTCCGGTACTGCTAGTGCCAGCACCGTTGCGAATTATGCTGGCGCGATTTCTACGCCGAAGCCTGCCTCAATTGAAAGTTTTATCTCATGCCGAATTGCCGGATTCACACACTATTAAAGTGACTAATCTTGTTGGGGCATTAGTATGAAAATACAGCGTTTTTATGCTGTTACCGCTCGAGAAGCTTTGGGACTGGTACGAGAGGCTCTTGGACCTAATGCTATTATTTTGTCCAATCACAATGTTGCGAATGGCGTTGAGATCCTTGCCTCACATGAGGCTGATTTTGCTTTAGCGGTTGAGGAATCACGCAGCACTATGTCACCGATAAACATTGCTCCTACCCCGGTGATTAAGGATGTTTCGGGGCCTATCCTAGATAGCAATATGAACCTGATTATGGACGAAATGCGTGCGATGCGTGGTTCGTTGGAGAGTCAACTTGCCGCGCTGACCTGGAATGATCAGCAGCAACGCCACCCAGCAAAATCAGGTATTTTGAGGGAGTTATTTGCAATGGGATTTAGCGCGAGTTTGACCCGTTACCTTGCCGCTAATGCGCCTGCTGAAAGCGATGTAGAACAAGGGCTAGAATGGGCGAAAGGGACTTTGTTGCGCAATTTGATCGTGAACAAGGATGAAGAAATTGTGAATCTTGGCGGTATTTACGCGTTGGTGGGTCCAACCGGGGTTGGTAAAACCACGACGACGGCGAAACTCGCCGCTCGTTGTGTGATGCGGCATGGACCGACTAATTTGGCGTTGATTACTACCGATAGTTATCGGATTGGTGCGCATGAACAATTACGAATTTATGGCAAAATTCTTGGTGTTATGGTGCATTCGGTCAGAGATGAAACGGATCTCAGAATTGCCCTAGATGAGCTAAAAAATAAGCGTACCGTACTGATTGATACTGTTGGTATGAGTCAGCGTGATCAGATGGTGGCAGAACAAATTGCCATGCTATCAGGCTCCAGAATACCTATTAAACGGATACTTTGCATTAATACAACCAGTACCATCGAAACGCTAAACGAAGTCACGCATGCGTATCGAGGTTCCGGCCTAGAGGGTTGTATTTTAACTAAACTGGATGAAGCGGTCACACTGAGCAATTCGCTCGATGTGGTTTTACGACAAAAGCTCAGGCTTTTTTATATAGGTACAGGGCAACGTGTACCCGAAGATTTACAGTTGGCAGATGCCAAAGTGTTGCTAGAGCGCGCTTTCCAGCACCGACATGCGCAAAGTGCAACTCGGTATGAAGACAGTGAATTACCGATAGTGATGGCATCTGAGTCTGCATTTTATGATTTTGGCTCACGGAATTCCGATGTCGCGTAATCCCGGTCTTGATCAGGCTGAAGGACTGCGTCGTATGCTAACGCCTGTAGTGACCAGAAGAATATCGTTTCTCTCAGCAATACCTCCTGGTCAAAAGAATGCTATTTTGTTAAATCTGGCTGCAGCACTGGTGCAAATGGGTAGCGATGTCCATCTGCTGGACGCAAGTCAGTCAGCCCAAGGTATTAGCGCGAAGGCTCAATTACAGGTCTGCTTGTCAGATGTTGCTCTACAAAAAGCTGAGCTGGCACTTGCCCTGCATGAGCAAGGTCAGGGTATACACTTGATCAAATTGTCACGCGAGCCGTTAAATCAGCTAGCCGAGCAACCGTTAGCGCTAGAAAGCCTGTCTAAAACCTTACGCGAACTCAGTCCAGAAACAGGGTTTTGTCTGGTCGACACGCATCTGAGTAATGACAATCCTTTTTTATTGCCTGAATTGGCTGAAGGTGATGTAGTCGTGCTGGCAACGGTTTCCGCTGATTCAATCAAGGCCGCCTATTCACAAATCAAGGCGTTACATGCTCAATTAGGCCGTAGACCTTACCAAGTGCTTATGGTAGGTGCCACGCCGCAGCAGGCTAAACTTATCCAGCAGAACATGAATCAAGCCGCCAATCTCTATCTTGCCGTGCCTTTAACGTCTTTAGGCAGTATTCCTGTCGATGAATATCTGTTGCGAGCCGTTCAGCTTGGGCGTTCTGTCATAGAAGCCTTCCCTATGGCAGGTGCTTCAATCGCGTTTAGGGCGATTGCCGGTCAATTGGCAACTAAAACACTCGGAGTAACAACGCCTACTCCAGCATTAAGCAGTCATTCCGCTAAAATAGGGGTATAACAGATGTACAATGCGAAAGGCCGTGTCGGCAAGACGCAAATTCTTAAAGACCACCTGCTGATGGTCAATAAGTTGGCCCATCAGCTTAAGGCTAAGTTGCCTGCTAATGTTGAAGTGGATGATCTGATTCAAGCCGGTATGATAGGTTTGTTAGATGCGCTAGGCCGTTATGAAAATACCCAGCAAGCGCAATTTGAGACCTACGCCTCGCAGCGTATTAGAGGCGCCATGCTTGATGAGTTACGGAGTATGGATTGGCTGCCGCGTAACGTGCGACAAAATATGCGAAAAATTGAAGCGGCTATAGCCGAGGTGCAACAGCAAGTGGGCCGTCAACCCACTGAAATCGAGATTGCAAAAAAACTCGATTTGACTATAGATGAGTATCAGAAAATGCTATTTAACGGTGCTGGGCATCAATTGTGCTATATAGAGGACTTTCATAGTGAAAATGATGGTGATCATTTTCTGGAATGGTTTAATTCAGACTCATCAGGCGACCCATTACAGGCACTGGTTAATCACGATATGCGGGAGGCTGTGGTTCAATCTATTGAGGCACTACCTGCACGAGAGAATCTTATGATGGGCCTTTATTATGAGCACGAACTCAACCTTAAAGAAATTGGCGCAATAATGGGCGTCACAGAGTCGCGCGTTTCACAATTACACAGCCAAGCGATCGCTAGAATACGAGTCATGCTCAGGGGGCAAAAATGGACTGGGGAAGCTTAGCCGGATTACTTCTAGGTCTGGCTGCTATCATCTTTGGTCAGTGGATCGAGGGGGGGCAATTAGGCTCGCTAGTTCAGCCTGTTGCATTAGTGATTGTGCTAGGGGGGACGCTGGGCGCCGTTTTGTTACAGAACGGGTTGGGAAACTTGATTCGTGGTGTGCGTATGCTTGGTAATGCCTTTGTACCACAGGCTGATTTCTATCCTGCTTTGACCGCGACTATCATTGCTTGGAGTACCACAGCACGGATGGAAGGTTTTTTAAAGCTGGAGCGTCATATCAATGCCGACCCGGATCCTTTTATTGCCAAAGGATTGCGTCTGGTAGTCGATGGCACAGATCAACAAAAAATTCGCGACATCCTGGATATCGATATCAATAGCTATGAACGGGAACAGCGGTTAGCCATTAAAGTGTGGGAGGCGGCTGGTGGCTACGCGCCGACCATTGGTATTTTGGGTGCCGTACTAGGCTTAATTCATGTCATGGAAAACCTGACTGATCCACTTTCACTCGGTAAAGGAATCGCTGTTGCTTTTGTGTCTACTATTTATGGTGTAGGTCTTGCTAACCTAGTATTTTTACCTATCGCCAATAAACTCAAACGCCATCTTCAAATTGAAATTCTTAAACGTGAAATGTTGGCAGATGCTTTTCTGTGTATTAAACAAGGTGAAAATTCCAATTTAATCAAGGAACGTATGGGCAGTTATTGGCATCAGGGGCGCTGAAATGGCACGTAAACCTTATCTCGAAGAGCCCGATCAGCCTGATCGTTGGCTAGTGTCGTACGCTGATTTTATTACCTTATTATTTGCTCTTTTTGTGGTTATGTACGCTATGGCGTCAATGCCCGGCATGCAGTTTCGGCAGCTGTCATCATCATTGGGAGAAGCGTTGGGCAGCAAGGTTTCAGCACCCACAGCTGGCCCGGCTATCGATGCAGTTCCTATTTTGCATATGGACAGTCCTGAGCTTCCACAAATGCCTATTCTTACCCCAATTGTTATACCTCCGATAGCAACAGACGTTTCTGTTATACCAATAAGTCCAGATCTGCCGATGTCAGCTGATGAGATACGTCATCAAACTGAGCTGAGACGCGAAAAAACACAAATGAAAAATATTGCCGACCAATTGGAGCAGCGTCTCGGAGTGCTTATTGAACAAGGGAAAGTACATGTCACTCAGGCTAACTGGGGCATTAATGTAGAAATAAATGCTAGCATATTATTCGCTCCAGCTGCCGCTGTGCTAGATTTGAATTCAACCTCAGAGCAAATACTACACTCTATTGTTGACGTACTTAAAAATCAGTCCTACCTGATTCATGTGGAAGGGCACACAGACGACCAACCTATCAACACGCCACTGTATCCATCGAACTGGGAATTATCTTCGGCACGAGCCGGCAGTGTAGTACGTCTGTTTATTGATATGGGTATTTATAGTGCTCGGTTAGTCGCTATCGGTCATGCGGCGAACAAGCCGGTAGCCTCAAATAGTACACCCGATGGTCGTCAGCGCAACCGTCGAGTGCAAATCATGATTCTCGCTGATACTATTGAAAGATTTGAAAAAGTTGATGCTGTAAATGCTATGGAAAAAGCTGAAGTGCTATTACCTTAAAGTTCTACTGAGTACTATCATCATTGTTTTTTCAGTAGAACTACTACTAAGTAACAAATAATAGTAACTACTCAGCCCAATTCAAACTTGCCAAAAAATCGGTTCCCGAGTCTAATACCTCCCCATGAACTTTCAAATACCTAGCCATGAAGAAATACAAAAAGCATTCGCCGAAGGCGAAGAGGCTATTTTGGCGTTATTTGACAAATTCG
>CANNNV010000022.1 GCA_947506155.1 Methylococcaceae bacterium | reverse complement strand
GGTTATGCGTACTAATACTACGTGCTTCACTGAAAAATGAAGCTCGGTGCGGAGTGCCACCGAAGGTTTAGCATAGCTATTTTATGCAAACCGTAAAACTAGGCGATTAATGGCGATATGTCTTAAATATTGCTGTTTAATGTTACTCAGCAGCTGCTAATTACAATGACTCAGACTGTCGTTCAATTGCTTACTCCTACTGCGGTAAAAACAACTCCGCCACGGCAGCAGGGTTCGAACAAAAATAACCATGCAGATAACTCGCTGTTATCCGCTGCAACCGATAAATCGCTTCTCCTGCCGAGGTATTATGCAGGCGCTGACCAATAGCGATAGGGGCTAGCGGTGTTTCGATCAAAGAATGATGAAAGGTATGTCCGCGCAGTAGACCGCCAGGCATGGGCGCCGCTTGATAACCCAATCCCTTGAGTTTGTTTTGCATGACGGCGTGTCCGGGTAACAGACCAAGCATGTCCCCTCGGTTACCCTTTTTATCGGTAAGCGATTCCAGTAAATACAAAAATCCCCCGCATTCCGCGTAGATCGGTTTTCCGTACTGAACATGTTTGTGCAAGGCCGACTTCATCGCCCGATTAGCCTGCAACGCTTGCAGATGCAGTTCGGGATAACCACCGGGCAAATAAATACTGTCCACATTCGGCAGTTCATGGTCTGCCAGCGGCGAAAAGAAACTCAGTGTGGCGCCTAATTCGCGCAACAACTCAAGATTTCCAGGATAAATAAATGAAAAAGCTAGGTCGCGGGCAATACCGATGCGGATGCCGGCTAGCAACCGGGGCGTTAAGTCTGGCTGGGCATGGGTAAATTCGATAGCTTGCGGCAAGCTGGCCAAACCGGTAGCCCCGATTGCCGACGCTGCGGCGGTTAGCCGGGAGTCAAGATCGTCAACTTCGTCAGCCTGAACCAGACCCAGATGGCGTTCCGGCAACACAAAGCGGCTGTCACGCGGCAGGCCGCCAACATAATGAATATTCGCTGGTAAGCCCTGTTTGATCATGTCCTCATGCCGGGGTGTTGCGACGTTATTGGCCAAAATTCCGGCAAACAGCAGGCCAGGCCGGTAGTTGGCCAGCCCGAAGGCAATAGCGCCCAGCGTTTGCGCACTACCTGTGGCATTAATCACCGCCAACACCGGCACCGAAAACAGTTCGGCAAGGTCGGCACTGCAAGGTTCGCCATCGAACAAGCCCATCACGCCTTCAATCAGAATCAGATCGGAGACCAGCGCGGCCTCGTAAAGCAAGCGCCGGCATTCCTGTGCGCCCATTAGCCACAGGTCCAGCTGATAAACCGGTAATCCGCAGGCTTGTTCGAGTATCATTGGGTCGAGAAAATCGGGGCCGGCTTTGAAGACCCGGACTTTCCGGCCCTGATTTACATGATAGCGGGCGATGGCCGCAGTAATCGTGGTCTTGCCGTGATTGGAGCCAGGGGCGGTGATGAACAGGGCAGGGCAGTGAGTCATTTCCAGACAGTTTTGGTCGCTTCGGACAACAATGCCGCCACGGTATTCCGGTTCAGGTGATAGCCGATAAACACCAGTTCCGATTTTTTCGGAGGTTGTTGGTCGGATTGGGTTGTGATGACTACGCGGCTGCGCACACCTTGCACCAGCACTGTCTGAGCAGCAGTCAAGATAAAGCCTTTGCAGCGCAACAACGGTTCGGCGTTGGCGATTTTCGTGAGCGCTGTTTTTAGTGCTTCTGCTTGCTGTGGTTCGAAACTGCGCAACACGAACGACAGCCAGCCGGGATCTTGTTCATGAAAATGTTTATGCGTTGCCAGTCCGTGACTGTGGCCGGCAAAACCGGAATGGGCATGACCATTCAGCTGCTCATGGCTCGCTAAGGTTTTTGGCAGGACTAATTGATTAAACGTCGCTTGATGCAGACGCAGACCAACGGCAAGTCTTATATCCAGTTGCGCGTTATAGGCCAGTTCCAGAAAACGCACATTTGGCGCCCGTTCGCGTACCCGTTGTTCGGCAAGCAGCAGTTGATCTTCATCCAAAGCATCGATTTTATTCAACACCACCACATCGGCATATTCCAGCTGTTGCTCAAACAGGCTTGCGACCGCTGTCTGTGCGCCCTGCTTAAGATCGCGATCAAATTGCTCAGACAGCAGCAATGGCGTGTCCACTACAACCAGGGTTGCATCGAGAATGAAATGACTTGCCAGTTCGGGAGTTTGCAATAATTCCATAACCGCTGTAGGCAGGGCCAGTCCCGAGGTTTCTATCAACAAATGGTCGACATTCGCCTTGCGACCAGCGATAGCCAGAAGCGTAGGAATAAACTGTTCGTCACCGCCATAGGCAATCAGGCCGTAGGGAAAATCGTGAATGGTGATTTGATCATCCCCGTCCGCGCCGTTACGGATTAAGCTTCCATCGATAGAGATTTCGCCAAACTCATTGATCAATAGCGCCAGGCGGCGGCTTTGCCGGGTTTTAATCAGACTGCCCAGCAGCGTGGTTTTACCGGAACCGAGAAAGCCGGTAACGATGGTGACTGGAATCATGCGTCAACAGTCCACAGCTGTAATTGTTGCAATACCTGAGCGAAGGTCGAGGTGGTAAATGGATAGGCTAGTTCCGGACGCTGGATCACCAGCAACGGGATGTTCAGCGTTTTTGCCGCCGCCACTTTGGCGTTAAAGCCGCCGGCAGCACCGGAATCCTTGGTGATTACACAATCTATGTTCAGATCTCGCCACAAAGCCACATTAAAAGCTTCAGAAAACGGCCCCTGCATTGCGCAAATATGACTGCGCGGCACGCCCAGATCGATAGCCCGCTGGATAAACTCAGGCTCGGGCGTGAGGCGCACAAACCAGTCTTTTTGCTGCGCACCTGCCGTGTTTAAAAAAACCGCCAAATCTTTAGAACCGGTAGTCAGGAAAATGCGCGTTCCCAGGGCAACAGCTTGGTGAGCCGCCTGTTCTGTCGAATCACAGCTAATGCCTGTTTTTGCTACAAAAGAACTGGGCCGTTCAAAACGCAGGTACGGAATATTCAAAACTTTTGACAAACCCATCAATTGTTCCGAGATCAGGCTGGCATAAGGATGGGTCGCATCGATAATGACTTTCGCCTGATGTTGGCTCAAACCCTGTTTTTGCGCTTCAACGCCTTGATGACCGGCCCAGACCGATACGCCTGGACAATGCTGGCTGGCAACCTCGCCGCCGTATTCGGTCGCGGCCGAGATCACTACCGGATAGCCTTGCTGCGCTAGTTCGTTAGCCAGCTGATTGCCGTCGCTGGTGCCGGAAAAAACCCAGAGTGCATGAGCTGGCAAAGCCTCCGCAATTGGCTGTTTATTTTGGTCTGTCCAGCTGTTGTAGCCGCGCGGCGTAAAAATAAATCCGCGTTTGCGCTGGGTAAAACGGTTGCCGATCACCAACGTGGTCAGCATATCAAACTGCAAGGACGGCAGTTCTTCCAGGGTATGGATACTGACTTCCTGGCCGGGTCGATAGGCGTTTTTCACCACGCCGCACAGTGTTTTTGGCGACTTTGCTTCGAGCATGATGTTCAAAATTCGGTACACGCCTTCCTGGCGACCGGCGCTTTGCACGTTGTACATCACGCAGGCCAGATCGGCCTGGGCGATATGCCGGCCGCGCTGTTCTATCCAGTCCCAGGGGCAGAGCAGATCGGACAGACTCAATGTCGCAAAGTCGTGCGACAGCGGCGAGCCTAATAAGGACGCGCAGGCATTGGCGGAGGTAATGCCGGGGATCACATTGACTTCATAAGCATCGTCTTCACGCATTTCATCGAAAGCCAGCGCGGCCATGGCATAGATGCCGATGTCGCCGCTGGAAATCAGCGCAACCTTGGCGCCGCTGCGGGCCTTTTCTATGGCTAACAAGGCGCGCTCGCGTTCCTGGGTCAGCGGCGGCGTGTGGATTTCCTTGTTTGCTAGCCACGGTTCTATCCAACGTAAATACAAGTCATAAGCCACGATCACCTCGCTAGCTTGCAACGCCGCTACCGCGCGCGGAACAATCAAATCGCTAAAGCCGGGGCCTACCGAAACTAAATTTAAAACACCTGTCATTTTTTTATCCACTAATTAGTTTTATCTTCGACGATGGCTACAGCCACGCCGTTTAAAGCCAGTTTAGGCACCAGCAAGTTGCCGCGCGGACTGGCAATCAAGGCGCAGGGTTCACAAACTCCCGGCAAGCCCACATTCTGTTGCACCCAGTCGGACGCTAGACTTACCCAGGGCCGCGCCGCTACGGTTACACCGGCCAATATGCGTAGCGGCAAATCGTGTTGTGCGCAAAATTCCAGCAAGCCCGGTTCATTGGCTTTCAAGTCTATGGTGACTATTTCGCGGACTTGGTTTAATTGTCGCTCGCCCAAGGCCAGCTTTATTGCTGCGGCGATTTGATCGACGGATACGTTTTTCCGGCAACCTATGCCAATAACTAGCGGTTTCAACGCTTCGGTCGCCGTGGTGATGACCGGCACCGCGCCCAGCGCATTGGCGACGCGGTAAGCCAAATGGTTGGCGCCGCCTTCGTGACCGGCAAAAAGCGACACCGCGAAACGTCCGGCTTCATCGACTACCACCACGGCAGGATCGCACCGTTTATCCTGTACAAGACCGTCGAGAAAGCGCACCGCGATGCCGCTGGCGGCTATCATCACCCAGTGCTTATGGTTACGGTAGGCGTTGGCAAACTGCTGTTTTTGAGAACTGACGGTATTGAGCCAGGGCCGATACAACTCACCGCCGAGTTGGTTTTGCAACACCTTAGCAAGCGCTTCGCTTTCTGGGCGGACTAGCCAGATGCCAGGTCCTGTTTTTTGTTCCATGCCATCACACATCATTTATTTGTAAACGCCGCCTGAATATCGAGCGTTGTTGCGCCGCTTGCGATTAACGAGAGCTTGAGTGCGACAAGTGGTACTTCCCCATCGCTTAATTGCAGAAAATCTTCCGTGCTGCCAATTTTCCAACCTGCGGCTTGGAGGCGCGCTAATTTTTCAGGCTTCATGGTATTTACTCTTTAACGCATAGCTATCTACACAAGTAACTTTGCCGCTACTCCAGAGGGAGAGGGTGCTTAGTCTCATTGTAACCCTACGATGATTTAACCTTCTTCACCACCCGAAAAATATGCGTGAAATCCTTGGAATACAGACTTGATTCGGTTTGCGCATCGCGGCCTAAGGCTTTGCCGACCAGCAACATCGTGGTCAGATTCCAGTCGGCTTTTTTGGTTTCGTTAAGCAGACTGCCCAGCGTGCCCTGGTAGGAACGCTCTTCCGGCCAGGTTGCTCGGTAAATCAGCGCCACCGGCGTGTGGTCCGGGTAATGCAGGCGCAGATCGGCGACAATCTTTTTCAAATGCGGCCCCGACAAAAAAATGCACATGGTGGTCTGGTGTTCCGCCAGTCGCGCAATGGATTCCAGTTCAGGAACGGCGGAGGCGCGGCCTGAAACCCGGGTCAGAATAATGCTTTGTGCAACTTCCGGCTTGGTCAGTTCAGCCTTGATCGCTGCCGCAGCGGCGGTAAACGAGGATACGCCAGGCACAATATCGTAAGCTATGCCGAGTGCCTCTAGTCTGCGCATTTGCTCGGCAGTTGCGCCATAAATGGCCGGGTCGCCGGAATGCAAACGCGCCACATCAAGGTCGGCTTCCTGAGCACGGCGGTAGCAAGCTTGTTGTTGCTCAAGGTCGAGTTGTGCGGTATCGATAATTTCGGCTTCCGGATGGCAATGCTGCAACATGTCGGTAGACACCAAGGATCCTGCATATAACACCATGCTGACTCGGTTAAGAATGGCCGCGCCGCGCAAGGTGATCAGATCGGCAGCGCCGGGGCCTGCGCCTATAAAATAAACCTTCATGTATGTCTTTTCTCTCTGGGAGTTTTGCGTATTAGTAAAGTGGCTAGATAACCCATAGACGAGGTCGCGCATAAAGCGCTGACATTATCGGCCAGCAGTTCTTCGTCCAGGCCTATGCGTCGGGCGAAAGCACAATGTTCGGCTATGCCCATTTCATTCAGTAGAGCCAGCACCCAGGGCAGGCGCGCGCCGATTTTCATCAGCACTACGATGTCGTGGCTTTCAATATCCTGTCTGAGTTCTGTCGCATTTTCCGGGCAGGGCAAAATCAAGCTGCGTTCCTTACCTACACCCAGCGGCCAGCCCAGCGCCGAGGCGGCTGCCGCATAGCTGGTGATACCGGGAAAAGTCCGGTGCAAAAAATCCGGACAATACTCGCGCAAGGCCGCCAACAAATAGCCGTAAGTCGAATACGTCAGGCTGTCGCCGATGGTCAGATAAGCCACGTTACGGCCTGCACGCAATTCGACCGCGATGGTCTTAGCCAGCGCTGTGTAATGTTCACTCAACACCGAACGGTCCGGGTCCATGGTGAATTCGATTTCCCGTATTTTTTCCTGAGCAAGGTCTATACCCGCCAAGCATTGCAAGGCCACCGAGGTTTCCGAGCTGTGCGCGCGCGGCGCATAAACCAGGTCAGCCTGCTGCAAGGCCTCGACTGCCGCCAGCGGAATATAGCCCTTAGGCCCCGGGCCTACGCCTATGCCCCAGAACATACCCAAATTATTCATGCTGCTCCCAGGCTGTCGCCTTGTAAATTAAATAGCCGTACTTCAACTTTTTTCACCGCAGGAACGCGTTGCTGAACCAATACGGCGATGCGCTGTTCGATGTCCAGCCATAACCCCCCCGGCCCCCGGGCGGTATTGTTTACTATGTCGATGGCCGCTTCGACGGTATTGGCCTGTTCCAGTTCCTGCACCAAAGCGCTGTCGAGTCCGCGTTCCGCCGCTATTCGGGCGACAACACGCATAGCCATGTCGCTCTTGCTGGAATGGGTGTCCCAGACATTATCCAGCACTTTGGCCAGTTTCCCTGGATGCCCAAGCAACCATAATGTATCAAGATCACGCCGCTCTTCAGTCAAAGCCTGTTGTAAAAAATCCAGAGCATCACCCAGAAAATTGGCAATCTGCACCGAACGTTGCTCGGGCAAAGCCAATACTTCTTTGGCATAAACGCGGCCTATTTTACCCGGCAGCAAGGCGATGCTGGTTGAGTTTTTACCGAGCGCGACCCGTACATAAACCTCGATCGAGGCTATCCACGATGCCAGCGACAAGGGCTCGACGATACCTGAGGTGCCGAGTATGGATATGCCGCCGATAATACCGAGCCGGGGATTGAAAGTCTTTTTGGCGATAGCCTCGCCGTTGACGCAGCCTATGCTCAGATCAAAACCTGATTGGTTGCAGACTTCTGCAACAGCCTGCATCATCATTCTGCGCGGCGTTGGATTGATCGCAGGCTCTCCGACTGCGACGCGAAGCCCCGGTTGCGTTGCAATACCGACGCCGACGCCGGCAAAAAAGCGCAGTCGTCCAAGACTGTTTCTACGCACGTCGGCAAAAATAGTGGCTCCGTGGGTGTTGTCCGGGTCGTCGCCGCCATCTTTGAACACTTCGGCGCGGGTGGTGTCGGGATCGCGCCAGCCTAGCTTTTGTATCGGTACGGTTAAGTAATGTGCGTCATCCGGCAAGCTTACGTTCACCTGATGGTAACGTTCGCCGTGCACGAGCAGACAGAGCGCGGCCTTAACCGCTGCGGTCGCGCAACTGCCGGTGGTGCGACCGCGTCGTAAACCGTTAGCGGCGAGCAGCTTAAGATCGAATTCTTTAAGTTCAATCCGAGCCATTTGCAAGCTGATTCAAGGCGTCGATCATTAAGCCATTGACCACCGAGGCGGCCCAGGGTGAACCTCCGCGCGTGCCGGTATTGGTGATGCGCGGCACTTGCAAGCAGCGCTTTAACGCGGCTTTCGATTCGCAGGTACCGACAAAGCCAACCGGCAAGCCGATGACCAGTTGCGGCCGCCAACCGTGGTCGCGTATCAGCCGCACGGCTTCCATAATCGCTGTCGGTGCATCGCCTATGGATAATACGATGTCGTTGCCAAATTTTTCAAAAGCGCGGCGCATTCCGGCAGCCGACCGGGTGATATTTTGGCTTTCCGCCATTAATGCCGTTTCGCGGTCATGCACTCCGCACCAGGTCGCTATGCCGAGCTGTTCCAACAAAGCGCGCTTTAAGCCGGTTTGCACCATGGTGACATCGGTAACTATCATTTTGCAGCGCAGCAAAGCGCGGATGCCGGTTTCCACGGCACCGGCTGAAAAATAAATATCATCGACGGCATTAAAATCGCCGCTGGTATGCACCAGACGTTGCAGCACGGTTAAATGCGTCTCGGGAAAACCAGACCAGTCCCGCCCGGCAGCGATGATGCGGAAACTTTCCGCTTCTATCGGATGGGGAACATAAGGCGTAAATTCTGTAGAGATTTCTGCAAGAGTTTCTGCAACGACTTTTTGCTCCAGGCCGCGCACCTGGAGATGATGGGCGCGTTGCGGTACACCGACCTGATCTTCGAAACCGACGATTTGCACCCGGTATTTGCACAGCGAGCAGTTCATCGCCGCGCGACCTTCGACTGCTTCCTGGGCCCTGGCTATCAACACATCGGCAACGTTGGGATGTACGCCCAGATAACCGGCTTTCAGCACTTCCAGCTCGGGTTCGCGCTGCTGCATCAGGTCGGCGGCTTCATAAATGCGCTTGACTAAGATGCCGTCGAACAGGAAAAAAGGCACCACGATCAACCGCGCGTAGCCCAGTTTTGCAGCGGCGCGCAGGCCGTCAGCAACCAGCGGTTGGGCTGTGCCTGAATAGCACACATAAGAGCCGCCAAAGCCCATGCCTTCCTGAATCATCCTGGCAAATTTGGCGACTTCGCCGTTCGCATCAGGATCGGTGGTGCCGCGACCGACCAGCACCAAACAGGTGTCAGTCCGCCTTATCGTATGGGACGAACTGGCTTCGGCGTCAACGACGCGTTCCTGCACCACTTGCAATAACAACGGATGCAAGCCCAGCGGCGCGCCGAAATAAAAATCGGTGTCGGGATTCTCGCGGGCAAAACTTAATAATTCGCTGGGCAGGTCATTTTTGGCATGGGTCGCTGCCAACAAAATCCCAGGCACCATGACGATTTGCCTGGCTTTTTGCCTAGTGTGAAGCGTAATCGCCTGATCCAGGGTCGGGCTGGCAAACTCCAGATAACCATGAGTTACCGAGTGTTGCGGCGCACGATTTCTGACCAGTTCGACCAGTTGCTCGAACTCTTTGATGCCATCGGGGTCTCGGCTGCCGTGGCCTGCAACCACAATACCAAATTCAGTCTGCATGTGGCATGGTCTCCGGGGCGGGTTCAATCTGGCTGGCCATGGGCGTGCAAGTGCGGATCAACATAATGCTCATGTCGCTGAACACCTGATCTGCACACTCGGCCAGCGTGCCATGCCATTCAGCCTCGGACCTTGTCAGGTTCTCCCAGACCTCGGTAGGATGCTCGGGTGCTATGCCCTGTTCCAGCAGATAAGTTGCGATATGACGCGGCATGAACGAGCGAGCTTCGTCCCAGGGGCAGGGAATCACGATGGCATTGCGCTGGTCTTGCAACACATGCACCAGATGGCGCTTAAACGGGGTCAGGTCGCCGCGACGGTGAAAAGTGATAAAGGTGGTTTCGTCGAAACAGACCTTGGCGCGCGAGGCGAGTATTTGCGCCGACGAAATGCCCGGCACGGTTTCAACCGGATGGCCGCAAGCGCGTTCCACCCGTTCCAGATACTGAAAACCGCTAAAATGGATGTCGCCCATGAATACCACCACGCAGTTTTTGCCCGCATGATGTTCTTGTGCCACCTGCGCCAATTGCTCGGTCTGGTCGCGGTAGTTCATCAGCACGGTTTGCGCGGTTATTGGAATCAGGCTTTGCACGACGTTAATCACCGCATCGAAGCCTGCGACCACGTCGGCATTACGGATCAATTCCGCGCCGCGCTGGGTCAGATAAGCGATGTCGCCAGGGCCGGCGCCTATGCAGATAATCATAATGGTTCCTTGCTCGGTAAAAAAATAGTGTTCATTTAACACAGTTCCGTATCGTCAGCGCCAGGTTTTCTGCTGATAATTCTTCCAGGGTCAGGTATTCTGCGCCCAGGGCTGACGCCAGTTGCCGGGCTTTGCCCAATCTCAAATAACCGGTTTCGGTGTCCAGCACCAACCCAGCTATACCGCGTTCTGCAAACAATGTGGCAAACTTCAGCGTTTCCTGATCGGGATCGTTGCCTTCGTTCAAGGCGACATTGGCCTTGCCGTCGGTCAGCAGCACCAATAACGGCGGCAGGCTGGTTTTTTTCAGGGTTTCCAGAGCTAAACACAGTGCACTGGGCAACGGCGTGCGGCCGCCAGTAGGCAGTTCGCGCAAATTCTGTTCAGCCAGATCCACGCTGCGGGTGGGCGACAACAATAACTGCGCGGCATCGCCGCGAAAGCTGATCACCGCCACTTCATCACGCTGCTGGTAGGCGTCGGTCAGTAAGGACAATACCGCGCCTTTGACCGCTTCCATACGCCGTTGCGCAGCCATCGAGCCTGAGGCATCGACGACAAACAAAATCAGGTTGGCGTTTTTGCCACAGCGAATTTGGTTGTGCAAATCGTTTTCCCTTACCTCGAATCCTTCGGAGCTACGCAGCGCGGCGCTGCGTAAAGTCGCGCCGACTGCCAGACTGATGGGGTTTGCATCGGGGACGGCGCGTATTACCCGACCGCGCGGCGCATTTGTAGTCATACTGCGCTTACCCGAACTAAAGTGCTTTGAGACAGTATCGACGGCTATTTTTTGCACATTGCCCGCATTGCCAACCGCGAAGACTTGTTGTTGCTGGTCTTGCGCTTCGCCGTCACTTTCTTGCTCCGCTTCAGCTTCACTTTGCTCCGGTTGCTGCAACACCTGTTGCATCAGTTCATCAAGCTGGTCTTGGTCCAGTCCCGGTTGCTCGAACGGCTTGCGCCTGCGTCTATGCGGCAGCACCAGTTCCGCAGCCGTGCGCACGTCTATCGGCGTCACCTGCAATCGACCTTCCAGCGCAGCTAACGCCCGCGCAGCTTTGTGCATCACGATGTCGGCACGAAGACTGGCCACGTCAAATTCGCAGCACAAATGGCTGATCAGATCGAGCAAGCTGTCATCCAGCAAGACCTCAGGCAGCAACTGCTGCGCTGTAGCCAGCTGGTTTTGCAATAGCTGTTGTTGGTCTTTCCAGGCTTTTGCATAAGTGGTGGGATTGGCTTCGAACGCGATGCGTCTGCGCACTACTTCGGAACGCACTAATTTGTCGCGCGGCGCGGTCACTTCGACCATCAGGCCAAAGCGATCGAGCAATTGCGGACGCAAGTCGCCTTCTTCCAGATTCATAGTGCCGATCAGGGTGAAGCGGGCAGGGTGGCTGATCGACAAACCTTCGCGCTGCACCGAGTTGACGCCCATCGCCGCCGCGTCCAATAGCACATCGACCAAATGATCGGGCAGCAGGTTGACTTCGTCGATATAGAGTATGCCCCGGTGCGCGGCGGCCAGTAAGCCGGGTTTGAACACCCGAGTGCCACCTTTAAGTGCCTGCTCCAGATCCAGGGTGCCGATAACCCGGTCTTCGGTGGCGCCTAATGGCAAGGTAATGAAAGGTACGGGTTGTGGGAGTGAAGGCGTCACGGCCACAGGATTACAGGTTTCGCAAGGCTGATACGGCGCTTCGGGCGCACAGACAAAGGCGCAGCCTTCAACCCGTTCGATAAACGGCAGGATGTCGGTCAAGGCTCGTGCCGCCGTGCTTTTGGCTGTGCCTTTGTCGCCGCGTATCAAGACGCCGCCCAGGGACGGATCGACCGCGCAGAGCAGCAACGCGGTCTTGAGCTGGGTTTGTTCGACGATCGCGGAAAAAGGAAAAATCACAGGGCACCGCGCGGTGTTTCGCCGCGCGCCTCCAGCAAGGTTTCGCTATGCAGATATAAGGCCTGCAAGGCTTCCAGGGTTTGTGGTTTGGGTTCTGCCCACATGCCGCGATGGGCTGCTTCCAGCAGGCGTTCGGCGATTGCGTTTTGCGCCCACGGATTGGCCGCTTGCAGAAATTGTTGCATCTCCGGGTCCATACCATAGGTTTCGGCAATTTGCTCGTACATCCAGTCGTCCATCACTTCTGCGGTGGCATCGTAGCCGAACAAATAATCCACGGTCGCGGTCAGTTCCAGTCCGCCTTTGTAGCCATGACGACGGATGCTGGCTAGCCATTTCGGATTGACCACCCGGGAGCGGAACACCCGCAAGGTTTCTTCCTTCAAATCCAGGACTTGGGCGCGTGATGGATCGTGGCTGTCGCCGAAATACTTGCGCGGCTGCTGACCGGTCAGTGCCCTGATTGTCGCGATCATGCCACCGTGAAATTGCAGATAATCGTCGCTATCGAAAATATCGTGTTCGCGGTTATCCTGATTGTGCAGAGCGACTTGTACGCCGGACAAGCGCGTCCTGAACGCATCGCGCTGATCCTCGCCTTGTTGATTGCGGCTGTAGCCGTAGCCGCCCCAGTTTACATAGGCTTCGGCGAAGTCGGCATCGGTCTGCCAGTTTTTTTCCTGGATCAGCGGCAGAATGCCGGCGCCGTAGCTGCCGGGTTTCGCGCCAAAGATGCGCAAGCCGGCACGCTCAGAGGCATCTTGTTGACTCAGACCCGAGCCGAGCAAGTCGCCCAGTTCGGCCAGATAGTGTTTGCGCACAAAGTTTTCAGTCGGCGGTTCATCCAGCACGATCACGGCGTTGACCGCATCATCCAGCAAATCGATTAATTGCGGAAAGGCGTCGCGGAAAAATCCGCTGATCCGGGTGGTGACATCAATGCGCGGACGCTTTAATTCGGCCAAGGGGATGACTTCAACGCCGGTCAGTTGCCGGTTTTCAAGCTGCCATACTGGGCGCACGCCTAGCAACGATAAAATCTGCGCCACGTCGTCGCCGTGGGTGCGCATCGCGCTGGTGCCCCAGATGCTGATCGCGACACTTTCCGGATATGCGCCGGTTTCGCGGACATAGCGGCTCAGGACTTCATGAGCCAGTTGCTGGCCGACCCGCCAGGCCGATTGCGAGGGCACGCTGCGCGGATCGACCGAATAAAAGTTTCGTCCGGTCGGCAAAATATGCGCCATGCCGCGTGTCGGCGAACCGCTAGGGCCGGCCGGTACATAGCCGCCGGACAAACCATTTAGCAGGTTATCGATTTCGTCGGTCGCCAGGGCAAGCTTGGGCACCAATTCCAGGCAGGCAAAGCTCAACACCTGTTTGATGCCATCGTTCCCACGCTCCGCGTGGGAATGCAGACTGAACCGCTCTGCGGTTCGGGACGTTGGAGTTTTGTAGGTCGGGTTAGGCGCTAGCCGTAACCCGACATGCTGGCCACCAAAAGTCTTGTTGATGACCAAATCTATGGCTGATTTTAAATAAGCCTGTTCCTGCAATGTAGCAAACAACTGTTTGCACAGCAGTTCGATGGTTTCCAACGCATCGGCATGGGTAGGCAAAGGCCTGCCGGCCAATTGTTCAAGCGCGGTGTTGGCGGTTTCCAGGCGACGACCCGGCTGATCCAGCAAGCTATCCATATTCAAATCGAAATACCTGGCAATTTCTATCGGCAGGCTAGGAATGCTTTGGTTGGGCAAGCGGGTCAGCGACACCAGCATGTCGACCCGTTGTTCGTTTTCCGGCGCCAGGCCGAGGATATGCAAACCGTCGCGGATTTGCGCGGCGCCCAGTTCGCACAGATAGCCGTCCAGATCCTCGATCAGATGCGCGACATCGGAACCAGCCATTTTGCTCAGGCCGGAAGGCAGCTGATGTTCCTCAGCATGGCTGTGCGCCGGTTTTGGCGAGAGTTTAAAAATTCCTGATCCGGGCTGGGAAGACTTATGAAGAGTCGGCTTTCTCAGGGTAAACTTGGGTGACAGCGGCGTTTGGTGATGCTCATGTCCATGATGATGGTCGTGATCGTGATCGTGATGCTCATGGTCGTGATTGACCAAACGCGCCTGCAAGTCGGCATCGAGATTGGTTTCCTTGACCAGTTCCCAGATTTGCTGCTGCAATAACGGCAGTTTGGCATGGTCGAGCACTTCGACCTGATAATATTCATCGACCAGTTGGGTCAGTTGGGCCAGCGCGCCGTAAGTGTCGGCGGTGGTCATAGGCGGCGTCAGATGGTCGATCACCACTGCATGGGCGCGGCGCTTGGCCTGGGCGCCTTCGCCGGGATCATTGATAATGAACGGATAAAACAGCGGCATATCGGCTAACAGCGCATCGGGAAAACAGTTTTCCGACAGCCCCACGCCTTTCCCCGGCAACCATTCGAGCGTGCCGTGTTTGCCGACATGCACAATCGCATCGGCCTTCCACACGTCGCGCAACCAGCGGTACAGTGCGTAGTAATGATGGGTGGGCGGCAAGTCGGGCTGGTGGTAAATTGCATCGGGGTCCATGCCGTAGCCGCGCGGCGGCTGCAGGGCGACGAACATATTGCCCAGTTCCAGACCGGCTAATGAGATCTGACCGTCATGGACATAAGCCTCGCCCGGCGCAGCGCCCCATTGCGCGACCATTTTGATCTGCATTTGGGCTGGCAGTTCGTTAAACCAGGTTTGATAAAGCTCCGCCGATACTTTGCCTACCGCCTGGGCCAGCTGTTCGGCGCTTAAATACGTGTTGTCGTAAGCGCAACGGTCGATCAGTTCATGGATCAGGGCGGTGCCGGATTCGGGCACAGTGCCGGTGTCGTAACCCTTGGCTTTCATGGCCTGCAGGATACGCATCAGCGATGCCGGCGCATCCAGGCCGACTGCGTTGCCGATTTGCGAGGCCTTGCTGTTGGAGTTGGTGAACACGAACGCAATGCGCTTGTCGGCATTGCTTAAGGATTTTAGCCGGGCATAGCGTGAGGCGATTTGGGCGATGCGCAAGGCACGATCCGGCAGCGGTTCATTCGACAGGCCGGAGGTTTGCGCCTTGAACGACAGCGGCACGGTGATAATGCGTCCGTCAAATTCCGGCAACACCACGTTCATCGCTGCATCCAGCGGATTGAGGCCGCGCGGGGACTGTTCCCAGTGCAGCTGGCTCATGCCGCTGGTGATGGCTTGCAATACCGGGACATTGAGTGTTTCCAGCACTTTTACCGACCAGCCTGCAGGCGTGGCGCCGCCGGGGGTGATTTCACCCATGGCAAACGAGGTGGTGTTGATCAGTACATCGATATGGGCAGCGAAATAACTCAGCGCAATAGGTAAGACATCATTCTGCTTGCCGGCTCGCAACGACGAGGTGAACACCGGCAACACATTCAAGCCCAGCTTTTCCAGTTGCACTATTAACGCATCGATAAAACGGGTGTTGCCGCTGATCCAATGGGCGCGGTAAAACACGATGCCAACACTGGATTTTTTCGGATCTCGCACCGCTAGCCAGTCGTCTATCTCCGCCTGTTGGGCTAAATCGGGGTGATAAATGCCGTGTTCCGGCAACTCGACAGCCGGCTCGAAACCAAAACCGGTCAGTAAAAAATGATCGGAAACATAGCGCAACGCGTTCGCCATATTGACGCTGCCACCGGCCTGAAAATACGCTGACACCTGGTGCAATACGTCGGCAGAAACCGTCGATGCGGCCGCCAATTCGGGGTCAGGCTCGCCGGTGCCGCTGATGACTATCAGCTGGCGGCCCTGGCTTTTGGCCGTACGCAAAAGTTCGGCAAAGCCGGGTACGCTGCCAAGACGGCCCAGCACCCGGACAATGATAATATGGGATGGAACCACGCTTTCCAGATTCTGCAATCCATATCCGATCACGTCCGGAAAGCCTTCCGGCATTTGCGGTAACGCGCTTTGCAATACCATCAGATCGGTAGGCGCATGGCTTAGCAGCGCAATGGTATTAGACATCGCCAGTACCTAAACGGTGAAAAACCTGTTCGCTCACTTCGTTGCCCTGCTCCAGATGTTCGCTGACTATCCGCTCCAGCACAGTCTCGTCGGGACAGGAATACCACACGCCTTCCGGGTAAACCACCAGGATGGGGCCGTTTTTGCACACGGCAAAACAGTTGGAGCGGGTGCGTTTTACGGTGAGCTGGGGGCGGGCATCGATTTTTTGCCCCAGTTGTTGAAACAGTGTAGCCGCTTCGGTGTTATGTGCAGAGCAGCGCGAGCCGGTACACATCAATACATGTTTATCGTGAGTTCTCATTAATCTTTTTGGTAAAACTTTCCCATGAAGCCGCCAATAGCCAGCCAGAAAACAGCATTGGCAAAGGCGGTGGCGGTGATAAAGGTTTGCGCTAATTCCGCCGGTGCGGTGCTGCTGGGCACCTCAGGTTGCGGCGCGCCGATCAAATGGGGCGCTACCAGTAACGCCACACCGAAAAACTGGTTGGTTCGGGTTTTGGCAAAAGCCAGCAACCACAGGCCAAAACCGGTATCCAGCACGGTGATCAGCCACCAGCTTTGCCGATCTTGCAGTTTCGCAGCGACAGTACCGGGAACTTCGGGCGGTAAGCCCAAGGACGGCGCGACAAAAAAACTCAGATAACCGGCCAGTCCCCACAATAGCCCGACACGCCAGTTGTCAGGACGGCTGCGTGCAGTCATGCTGGCACCCAGCAACAAGGCAAAACCGACACCCAAGCTGATATTGGTTGCTGCGGTATAAGCTGTACGTTCCCAGTCGTTCTGAGGCGTAGAGTCATGAGCGTCATGGCTTAGGGCTGCGGCGTTTTGTTCGTACACTTCAGCCTTAAGCAAGGTGGGAATGACTTGAATCTGTTGCACCGCGGTTAACAGCAAACCGGCGAGCAAGCCGGTCCATAGGGCGGCAACAAGCAGCGCCCTGAAGGTAGTCAGCTTAAACATTAATGGCAGGGGAAACTGGCTGAATGGCGTCCGTCATGGGCGGCGTTATGCAGGGGAGCAATATCGGAAAAACCGGCGGCATATAACAGCAGCAAACCCAATGCAGCGGCCAGCACAGTAGGTAATAAGCTGGTTTCAGTGCGGGGGATTTCTTGAACGTTATTGAGCAGGGTTGATGGCATGGTTTTTCTCCGGGGTAAAGAGGCAATGAACTGGCATTACCAACAAAAATAATTTTGTACGGGAGAAAAACAAGACGGACGCGAGAGGGCATTCCATCTGAGCGCCCTCCGCGCACACAATGATTGTTACTTTAGGCCGGTCTCCGGGCTGATAAGTTGAAAGTTAGACTTTCAGAGATTGCGCCTTCCCATGTTTTACACAGTGGCATTTGCAAACCGTTGACTTATTTACCGTTGCGGGGGCAGCGCGGGCTTAGTTGCTAGTGTTAAGCGAACTTACCGACTTCCCGTTTCAATTCTTGGGACGAGTCCCGAATACCTAAAGTAAATTAAACTGCGCTAGTATAAGTACTCGGCCAGGAACTAGCAAGTGTAAGTGATTGCTGATGGGTCAAGAGCATCCTTATATTCCAGGGCTGAAGAAAGGGAATTTACGGGCTATTTGTTAAATAACACCACAAAATATTATAGTTGCTATAATTTCGTCTACTTTTAAATGATAATATGGTTGGATGTTTAACTTCCAGCTTTTAGGTGAAAATCATTACTCGGTATAAATATATGTCTAATTCGAACTCGTACAATCCTGATCTTGATTGGACTCAAGTAAGGGAGACATCAAAAATGCTTATTTTATCGGCTATTCAAGTGGAAGATATGTTGAGTGCAGCCGATACCTCAGTCGATACTCTAACAGAATCATTTACCTCCATTGTTGAACATATGCAGGCTATTAATAAACATTTGCTCGCGCTTGATTCTTGTACAATAAGGGATGAAGCCATCATCTGCTGCTCGGAAACAACTGAGAAAATTCAGGCATCAATTATTGCTTTTCAGTTCTATGATCGTATGCAACAATGCTTACAACATGTTACCTCAAATCTAAAGGGTTTGTCTGAGCTAGTAGAAAGTCCTGATCGCCTTTATAACCCGACTGAATGGCGAAAATTTCAGACTAAAATTCGATCACGATACACCATGGAGTCTGAAAAATTGATGTTCGACGCAATTGTAGAAGGAAAGTCTATCGATGAAGCACTGGCGATAAAGAATATCCATGAGGAAGAAGATCAGTCCGATAATATAGAGCTGTTTTAATAAACAATGTCAATTAACCGGTTAGTTATAACGTTCACCTTGCCCTTTTTTCTCACGGCCTGTTCTGAATTTTACAGTTCCCAGCCCCCTGCTCCCATTTACGGTGATCAGACTAAGAATAAAAACCAAGCGACTAATTCACAAAAAAAATCTAAATCGCGCGGCACGTCGATTAATAAGGAACCCGTTAAAACACAAGCGCTTAAAGATTTTTCGGAAATAAAAGCGGAACCTTTAATTTCACCAGCATTGCAACCTATAGAACAAGCACCACTGGTGATACCCGAGTCTTTATTGCCAAAACCTTCCACCAAACCCGAACCGACACTAGATCCCGTGCTTTCTTCGCCAAAACAGGAGCTGTCTTTTCCAGCACCAACTCCTCCAGATTTAACGGTATTTAAACCGATGGAGACCACGACTGGATTGTCGCCAGCAATCGGTGCTTTAGTTTCAGTCGCCAATCAAAACACTAAGTCTGGTGACCTTGAGTTAGCAACTGCGTCTATTGAACGAGCCATTAGAATTGAGCCAAGAAATGCAACATTGTTTTATAAATTGGCAGTATTACGGTTAAAACAAGCTAAGCCCGGTTTAGCAGAAGATTTGGCAAAAAAATCAGCGTTATTGGCGGCTACCGATGACACATTGAAAAAACATTGCTGGTTATTGATAGCCCATGCTAGAGAAGTTCAACAGGATGTTTCAGGAGCAAAAGAGGCTCAGAGCAAGGCTGATAGTTTTTGAACTAAGCCAAGATGCTGTCGGTACTGGATTCAAAATAGCCTTATTTTGGTAAACAATCCCCGACCTAAAGGACGGGGTCTCCTGGAGCTTTTCTGATGAAACCATGCTTAGATAGTGTGTCGATGCAGTGGTTTATTTGCCACAACTGAGTTTCTTTTGGCTGGTAGCTTGATCGTTTTAATCTGGCTAATACTTTTTTTAACCAGAGTTATTGGTTTGACTAGATGTTTGGCTTTGCGCTGAATCTTGTTAATCACTTTAATGTTAGGTTTGACCGAACGCAAGGATCTATAATTAAAATTGCTGGAAACAGGTTCGGCACGCGCAACACCACCATTACCGCAATCAAGTTGATAAGGCGGTACTCCGGCTGAATTGGTAGGCATGGAGTCAATATTTCTAGTTGAATCAACACTATCTTGATTGGCAAAACCATTATCCATTTTCTGCATCATTAACTCATAACGTTCCTTGCTGGTCATACCGCCCATGACCACGCCAATCAGGTGTTTGCCGTTTTGATTGGCCGCACCGATTAAATTAAAACCCGAGCCACAGGTGAAACCGGTTTTCATGCCTTCAGCACCCGGATAATTGGCGGTGAACTTGTTAATGCCGCGCAATTCTGTGCCTTTGTAATTAAAACTGTGCGCAGAAAAATAGTGATAATATTCCGGGAAATTACGCTGTGCTTTCCAAGCCAGAACTGCCATGTCTCTGGACGTGGTCACTTGCCAGTTGTTAGGCAGGCCGGTCGCATTCATAAAATGCGAATTATACATGCCTAAGGCATGCGCTTTTGCTGTCATAGCTTGAGCAAAATTTTCTTCCGTATTACTTAGATGTTCGGCTAATACAACCGACGCATCATTCGCAGACCGGGTAATAATGGCTAAAATAGCGTCTTCCACGGTTAAATGTTCACCCCGTCTTAAACCCAGCTTACTATTGGGTTGCTGAGAGGCATGACTTGAGGCGGTTAGGTTATCGTATAGATGAATTTGACCGGTTTGCAATGCGTCAAAGGTCATGTACAAGGTCATCAGCTTAGTCAAAGAAGCAGGATACCAGGACTGCGTCGCCTCTATTTCATGCAAAATATTACCGTTGTCTGCGTCGATAATAATCGCAGCATGGCGGCCATAACTGAGTTCAGACACTGCCAACAGAAACACGGCATTCAAAATAAGTAGCGTTAGTTTAACTTTAGGCATTTAAAACAGTTCTCAAAAAAATTAGTCGTCAAAAAAGTATAGATGAATGTGGTAATAAAGATATGGATCGGGGTTTGATAAGCGCAGATACGCATGATTTTCTTGTTAGTCTGCGCTTTATTTTTGGTTGAGCTATTCAAAAATCGGCTGATTATAAACTGCCATCAATATAATGCGTATTTAGATTTTAATGTTGCAATTCAAGCTTTAGGCAGGCGTAAGGCGGCTCACCCTGACAAATACCCCAATAGCTGCCAAAATCCCCTTCATTGCTGGGCTTCCAGTTTTCTGAAAACGCCTCGAACACAACCCCTCCCCAACCCTTTTCAGCCAGTTTTTTAAAGGTTGACTGAACCACCAAGGCTTGATTTTTCTTACCGGCAACACTGCAATGCTGGCTGGTAAGCTTGTTTAGTTCTGTACCACCTTCGGGGCCGTTCGGCCAGCCGAACTCGGTCAAAATGACTTCCTTGCCCGGATAAGTCCGGCGCAAATCTTCAATTCGAGCCATATGGAAATCAGCTGCTTTTTCCGCTGGGGTACAAGGAAAAACGCCGGAATGCTTGTTTTCCCACCAAGGAAACACATTGATGCCTATCCAGTCTACTTGCACGCCAAAATTGGTTTGATGGCAGGGAGTGACTCGGTTACACCATTCCCACCAAGTATCTATCGTGGTAATAGGCTGGGCTACACCGGCTTCACGTAAAGCATTAATACAGCGGGTAATTTCTCCATCAAACGCATAATCGTGCCGGGTTCTGACTTCCGAACCGCAGCTTAATTTGATAATGGTTTGGGGATAGGCTTTCGCCACTTCAATGCCACTGCTTATGGATTTTGAATTGACGGCTATATCGTCATCCAGCCAAATGATGGCAATAACTTTAAGATGCCGAGCTTTTGCGGCAGAAAAAGTATATTCCAGACCATTCATAACACCATAAGTCATGATGCAGCGAAAAGGGGTTTCCTTAACCAATTTATCCAGCAATTGATCAATTAACTCTTTGGACGGATGCGCTCCGTAATCAGGACTGAGTTTTCCCACATAAGGGCTAAAAGCGGCGCACTGCAACGCATTTTTATCCGTTTTTTTTGCGGATAGTTCGCGCGCCGATACATTCTGGCTCACCACTAAGATGATGAAAATCGTAATAAATGACAGTAATTGTTTCATCAGTTTTCCACACAAATAAGTAAAAATCAGCTTCTATTTCTTATGATAAAAAATGGAATAACACAGCCTAACAATACACACAAAATCAATATAGCCCAGCTTGTTTGCTGCCAATCAACTGGATAGCTATCGGCTTTGACAGGCTTGCTGATGCCGGGAATGCTGGGCAAATCACCATCACCGCCATCGACTTTTAATTGCGCCTTCATGCCTTTTTCCATATGCTGCGCCAATTCACAATGTACCAGATAAGTTTTTTTCTGACTGGGTACGATCAGCGAAGCTTTCAATTCACCCTGACCATAGAGTTCCAAATGAAACATGCCCTGAGGATATAAATAACCGGGCAAGCCGTGAATCATTAATTGATGGCGGATTTGATCATCATTGATAAAGGTGATGTTGATCCGTGAACAAGGCGCAACATTCCATTCCTGGTTGTCGAAAGCGAACATTTTGCCGGGGAATTTTAACGCCTGTTTTTGTCCGGCATGGATGGTGATATTGACGTCACCGGAAATTTTCGGGCAATCCTTGGGTAGATTGTCGCTATTGGCATTCATGATCATACCTTTTTCATCCATCATCATGCTGTGGTGCATCATGGCTTCATCTCCTTGAGCTGGATGAACATGAAAACCCAGCAGGACCAGCAGCGTCAGTAATAATCTCATAGCTTTTGTTTCCGTTTATAAATCAGCACCAGCACAACCAGCAAGCCTAAACTCAAGCCAGCAGCCAGGCCAAACACAATGATGCGAAACGTGTCGGGTTCTATAAGTCCGGCTTCGCCCAATAACGGCCCAAACTCGCCCTGCCCCCAAACCGCCTGTTTTTTAGCGTAGTAATCTTTGTTAAAGACCTGATCAAGCAAGGATTGGTGCATTTTCGGCATACCCTGCTCATCAACAAAAGCCTTGTAAGCCAGGATTGCCATATTACCGCCGGGTTCCATGCCATCGGTAGTAGTGCCGGTCGGCACATGATCATGAAACATCCAGATGCCGGGACTGTAACTATGCAAACCGTCATTACGAGTCTGCAGGTGCAAATCAATGCGTTGTGCCGGAGCGATGTCGAATACATCACGGGTTATTTGCGATCCAGTGGGCTGCTCCACACCATCATAAGCGATAATGGTGGCCTTATGTCCGTGAATATGAAGAGCCACCAACGAGCGCTGGGTGTTGGCGACATGCAGCTTTATATCTTCATTTTCATTAGCGACGATAACTGCGTCCCGCAGCGTATAGGGGAAGGAATGACCGTTCAGTAGAAAATAGTTTTCAAACGATTCGGTCATGTTGTATTCGCGGGTCATTCTATGCGCAATTAGCCTGGGATCATTGGCGCTCTGGATGATGTTGGCCAGTTTTTTATCGACCGACTGATAAACCAAATCGTATTCTTGATTATAGGATTTTTGCACTGCAACCGCAGGATGACGCACCTGACCTGCGCCGATATTAAAAGTTTGCACCCAGTTGTTAGGCTGATTTTCCTCGACGATAAACAGGCCGTTCAAGCCCATCATGGTATGTTGGGCAGTTTGTACATGGCAATGATAAAGCATGGAGCCGGCATGCCGGGGCTGGATTTCATAGGTGTGGGATTTACCTGGAAAGACCGGGTGCTCTTCCATGCCATCATTATCATCACCATCAGCTTTCTGAAACGCGTGATCTACGCCATGAAGATGAATGGTGTGCGGTAAATAATGGGTATTTTCCAGCGTGATGTAAACCTTGTCGCCCTGCTCAACCCGGATTACCGGCGAGGGTGCCCGCAGCAGCGGATTGGCAACCAGGGAGTTGAAGTTTTTAAGCGCCATGCCACTGGCTTTGGGCGTGAACACCCAAAGTCCGGGCTGGATTCCCGGGGCAATGTCAAAAGTGTTAATCAAAAATTCGCCATCGGGACTTGCGCCGTTAAGCTCCGCAATTTCCAGCTTGATGCGGATAATATCGGGATCGCCGTCGTGATCCAGGTCGTCGCTAAGGGTCAGCGCATCCTGAGCCAAATGCGTCTGCATTAAAGTCTGCATGGATACGTTGTTGGCGCCTTTTACCGCCACCGCAATATCGTATGGATTGTCCGGTTCGCAGGATAATGATTCATTAATATTAACGCCATCAATAACCTGAGCATGCCGCCATTCGGGATGTTCATTGGAACAAGGCTTTTCTACTGCGACAGTTTCCTCTGAGTGGCTAAAAATAGTCGCCGGCGGTTTAATACCCGCTTTTTGTGACAAGACCGGTGCAAAGTAAACAGCAATAGCGACTAATGCCAGGATACACAGCATTAATAAAAGGAGGAGGTATTTTTTGATCATATAACGACAGAAATTGCTACAAAGTAGCGCTATTTTGACATCCTCCCGCACCTAAAGGAAGGGGCTTTATGGTTTATTGTCGGTTCCTTTGGTATCAGCCAGCATGTGGATGTGGATTTATCCCCCCGGTATACATCGATAAATTGCAATCGGCTGTTCATGGTTGGGTTATTTTTCTTATCATACTGGTGTTTTTATTGAGCGTCAGATGTCATCATCATAATTTATTTTCGCCGTCAATGCGTAAACACTACTTTCTGGTCATGTGTAAAAAAAACCTTGAAAGGGCTAGGCTTTACATATAAAAAATGATATTTTGAAATTGAAAGTCGGTATTTCCGTGTTGTTTTTTCAATAAACAACACCAATCTTCTGAACTAGCTTATAAAATGAGCGAACCTTAAGTTTAAAGCTAACATCAGTAACGTTGAGGGCGTGTATCTATGGAATTGAAAGCAAGAATGCAAGGCTTTGGTTCATCCAAAGCAGAGACTGATATTGAGGATAGTGCGACGAATCAGCCAACGGAAAAAATCGAAGACACTTTTGCCCCGCTGTTATTAAAAATCCTTTCTCCGGTAGAGTTAGAGTTTAAAGAGGGCATACATTCCAGGTTACTTGATATTCTTGATTTATCGCTGATCAGCGGAATTGAAGAAAAGGAAGCCAGAAAGCAGATTCGGGGCGTTGTACAAAATTTAATTGACGAAGAGTCCATCCCTTTAAATACGCAGACTCGGCATCAAATCATTAAGGAAATTGAAGATGATGTATTGGGTTTAGGGCCGTTGGAAGCCTTACTTTATGATCCGACTATTGCCGACATTCTGGTTAACGGTTACAAAAAAGTGTACGTTGAAAGGTTCGGCAAGCTCGAACTAACGCCGGTCAGATTTAACGATGACAATCATCTTATGAAGATTATTGACCGTATCGTATCAAGAATTGGTCGGCGCATTGATGAGTCGTCACCGATGGTGGACGCTAGATTACAAGATGGCTCCCGGGTTAATGCGATTATTCCACCCTTGGCAATAGACGGGCCTTCCTTGTCGATCAGGCGGTTTGCTGTTGATAAAATGGCACTTGATGATTTGGTGGTCAAAAATGCCTTAACCACTTATATGGCTGAGTTTTTGAAGGCTGCGGCAAAGTCCAAACTGACTATCTTGATTTCGGGAGGAACAGGTTCCGGCAAGACCACCATGTTGAACGCTATTTCAAATTTCATCCCCAATAATGAACGAATCATTACCCTGGAAGATTCCGCCGAGCTACAGCTACAGTTACCCCATGTATTGCGTCTGGAAACCAGGCCGGCCAATGTTGAAGGCAAGGGCGAAATAACCTTGCGCGATTTGGTGCGCAATAGCCTCAGAATGCGGCCTGATCGCATCATCGTTGGCGAGGTCAGAAGCGGTGAAGCCTTCGATATGTTGCAGGCAATGAACACTGGCCATGAAGGCTCCCTGACGACCGTCCACGCTAATACTGCCCGAGATGCCTTGGACCGTCTTGAAAATATGGTTTCCATGGCCGGACTGGATATGCCGGCCAAAGCCATCAGAAAACAAATCGCCTCGGCCATCCACATTATCATCCAGCTTAGCAGACTGGAGGATGGCAGCAGACGGATTATCAGCATCCATGAAATCGATGGTATGGAAGGCGAGGTCATCACCTTGTCGGAAATTTTCAAATACCAAAGACGCGGTATCGACGAAAAAGGCGCGGTACTTGGCGAGTATTGTTCAACAGGGATCATACCCAAATGTATGGCCAATTTTAGACAACGAGGCCTAAAAGCCGACTTGTCCATGTTTACCCATAATCTCAGTTAAAAGCCGGAGGCTGATATGACCAGTGATATGACCGTATTATTTGTTGGTTTGGTGTTTTTAACCGTCTTGGTGGCGTCACAAATTCTGGTTTTGCCTACCTTGGGTACCAGTCAGGCAGACAGTCGTAAACTCAAACAACGCCTGGCGGGCATTATTCGCTCTCATGGCGATACCGAAACGTCGATTATAAAAGCAAAATATTTTAATCGCTTGGGTCCTGTTGAGCGCGTACTTGAACACTTTCCCGGCATGACTGCCTTGAAAACCTTGCTGGATCAGGCAGGTAAGTCCTACCTGGCTTATCGGTTCGCATTATATAGCCTGATTTTCTCAACCGTGATCGCGTTAAGCGTCTGGCTGTATTTTCATCAATTACTCTTTTCGCTGGGCAGTTTTGTTTTTGCCGCAATTTTGCCGATCGTGTGGCTTAAAAAACAAAAAACCAATCGTCTGGACAAATTTGAAGAACAACTGCCAGAAGCCTTGCAAATGATGTCCAGAGCTTTACGTACCGGTTATCCATTTTCCGAATGTATGCAAATCGTTTCCGCCGAAATGAGTGCACCCATCAGCCAGGAATTTGGCATGACCTATGAGGAAATCAATTACGGCCGCGATATTGAAGTGGCGTTTGCCTTGATGATAGAAAGAGTGCCAAGTCTCAGCTTAATTGCGATGAGCGCGGCGATTATCATCCAGCGTGAAACTGGCGGCAATCTTGCCGACGTACTGTTAAAAATCAGTGCGGTACTCAGCGGACGGTTTAAATTACAGCGACGCATTAAAACCCTGTCGGCAGACGGACTTTTTTCGGCAAAAATACTGCTGGCCTTGCCGCTGGGTATGTTTGCGCTGCTAAACTTCATGTCGCCTGAATACTTTAAGCCCTTATATGATTCCCCCGACAAGATGATGTATCTGTATGTCTTTTTGGGCCTGGAGTTGATTGCCGCGTTCTGGATACGGCATATTGTGACTATTGACGCATAGGTGAAATTATGGATTTTTTAATGCAGTTATTAACTGGACTGGCGGAAAATCAACAGGACAGTCAATGGGGGGTGGTTTTGATCGTGGCCGCAGCCGTTTTTACTTTGGCCTTGGCACTAATGTCGTTGTTGGGCGATTTTTTTGATCCGGTACGCAGTCGTTTTAGGCGAGATATCAATGCCGATGTGTTAGCTGAGCCTAGCCTGTTCTCCGAACAGTTGCGTAAACATAATAGCAAGTTTATGCCTGTCAATCTGCTGCTGATACAAAGAACCACCGCGCGCCTGCATTATGCCGGGTTTCATCGTAAAAACAGCTTGTTGCATTTTTATGCCCTGCGCATGTTGTTGATGATTTTGTTGCCTTTATTGGTGCTGATGGTGACAGCATTCATTCCCGGCATGAACAGTAAATCGATAATTGAGGCGCTAGTCGTCGCCTTGGCGCTGGGTTATATGGGGCCGAGCTTTACCCTGGATAAACTGATTGCCAACCGGCAAAAAACCATACGCCGGGCATTTCCTGATGCGCTGGATTTATTGGTAGTTTGTTCCGAAGCTGGCTTGAGCCTGGATTCGGCGTTACAGAAAGTAGCCACCGAGATCAATATCAGCCATCCGGTATTGGCCGAGGAACTGGATATTGTTATCGCCGAAACGCGTGCCGGCATCGAGCGGCATAAAGCCTTGCAGCGGCTGGTGGAAAGAACCGGAGTCGAGGATATTAAAGGCCTGGTGTCGGCGTTATCGCAGAGCATGCGTTTTGGCACCAGCATAGTCGAGACCCTCAAGGTTTATTCTGAAGATCTCCGGGATAGACGAACCCAGGCCGCCGAAGCGGTGGCGGCAAAAATCGGCACCAAGCTGATTTTCCCGTTGGCCGTCTGTCTATTGCCGGCGTTTTTGATGGTTGTTATGGTGCCTGCGCTGCTTACCTTTAAACACATGGGTTCTTTGTAAACAATCCCCGACCTAAAGGACGGGGCTTTATGGTAACTAAAATCGTTCCACATTAGGACGGCTTACAGCGCCCCTTGATAGGCTGAAAAGCCTGTCAAACTTAGCGATATTCGACGCCGCATTGACGTCGCTGTGGGATAAGTG
>CANNNV010000021.1 GCA_947506155.1 Methylococcaceae bacterium | reverse complement strand
TATCATTTTTTTAGATGTAAAGCCTAAAATTTCAGGCATAAAATCATCGCTGGGTTATGGTGTTTTTTATATTGGCCACGAAAAACACTACATGTGGTATTTTTAATAATTGCCAACCACTAGAAAAAATGAGCGAACGATGAGTTATATGGTAACGTAGGCAAAAATCAAGGTGATGTTGCGGAAGAGTTTTTCTTAAACAGCCTGTTAAAAGACAATCACTTAGGGTCAGTCCATTTTGACGATGTAGTGACTAATATGGGCAAACATCGGGGTCAAATACAGGAAGAGTATGATTTGGTCATGACCAATGGTGATGCCATCGGTATTGTTGAAGTCAAATACAAAGCACATACCAATGATCTGGATAAGTTAGATCGCAAGATGAAAAATTTTAAAAAGCTGTTTCCCATTTATCAAAACTACAAGCAATATGGTGCTATCGCGTCATTTCATATTAACGACGATGCTAAAGAAGAAGCCTTAAGACGCGGTTATTTTGTACTGCAACGTAGTGGTGATCTAGTACATACCGAAAGTGGTGAGCAGCTAACTGTGTTGTAAAGAAACCGCCACACAGTTAATATTATCCCTCACCAGGAACTATTTAGGCGGGGGCCAGTTTCATCGCACTGTTATGCGCTTATCAATAGGAGGTTTAATATGAAGCGGTTGTTATTATTATCGATTATTTTTGCACTTGTATCGGTGCTCTATGGTTGTGTTGTACAACCTTACAATCATTCTCTTGGTTATAGGCCCACTTATGGCTATCAGCCGTACAGGAGTTATGGTTGGGGTGGCAATTCTGGTGGTTATGGAGGCCGAAGTTTTGGTTGGGAGGGAAGGCATGATGGTGGAAGAGGTGGCCATTTTAGGGATGGCTGGAGCGACAGACACGGAAGACGTTGGTAGCTAGCTGGCGAAAAGTTAGTTCAGAGGTGTCTACATAAGTAACTCTGCCCCTACTCCAGCGAGAGAAAGTTGGGATGAGGGGGAATGTAAATGATCTCATCTCTCTCCAACAGGAGAGAGGGCTTTTTTGATTTTAAATCATTAATATTCAATATGATACGACGTTAGCCGAGCTTAAAGCCGACAAAAAATCCACCCGCTCCGCTAACGCCTTTACTGGTAATATTAGTTAGGCGATTAACCAAAAAACCACCGGAGCTTTTTGCAGCTTCTGTGGCGGTGGTTGCCGCTTCTTGAAGTTTGGCATCGGTTATGTCGATTAGATGATAATATTCTGCGACAAACAGCAGTACGATGGCTCCACCGGCCAAAAATAGCACGGTACGCACCATTTTTTTGGCAAAATAACCCACGGCCAGTCCGATAACAAACGGTGCGCCTACATTGCCCATTAAAAAGGTCGAAGAAAAAATATCATTAATAGAGTCTGCTTCGACTGGATGGGAGGTCATAACACTGGGTTTCCTGTGGTGATTATTGAAAATAGCATGTTGTTATTAGCCTGATGCTTAAGTTCTATCATTTTAACATCAAAAATCTGCTCAGCTTTGAAAACAAAAACCACTCGCGCTAGTTCTTTATCCTTGTGCAGGGCTAAAACCCCGCTCAAGGCAGGGATGTAAGCGGCTCAATTCTACTTGCTTCATAATACACGGCTTGTTAAAATCATTCGCAGTTGCTATCAGAGAACGCTTTAGGCTCGCTTTACGACGGCAATTTAGTTTTTAAAATAAAGACTTCAAAATCACTTTCAGCAAAAACCAAGCGATAGGTGGAAGTCTGACTATGTGATTAAATATAGTAAAATAACCGCCGGATAGGCGGGGCTAGTCTGTAAAGTGAACGGTGCAGTAATGCCTCAGCAGCAGAAACCAGTGAGCAGTAGCGATACATACTCACTCTTAGGAAACTAGGAATCCCCTTCCTTTAGGTGGGGGAGGATGTCAAAACTATTTGCCAGTTGTATGCAGCTCACATCTTACAATAACCTTATTTAGGAAAACTCATGGCTTTCGAACTTCCCGTTTTACCTTATGCTAAAGATGCATTAGTTCCCCATATTTCTGCTGAAACTTTAGAGTTTCATCATGGCAAACATCATCAAACTTATGTTACAAACTTGAATAATCTGGTTCCGGGAACTGAGTTTGAAGGTTTGTCGCTGGAAGAAATCATCCTGAAATCTTCCGGTGGCATTTTTAATAATGCGGCGCAAATCTGGAATCATACGTTCTACTGGAATAGCTTGGCGCCACAAGCAGGCGGCGAACCTACCGGTGCATTAGCCGATGCGATTAACGCTACCTTCGGTTCCTTTGCAAGCTTCAAGGAAGAATTCAGTAAATGCGCAGTCACCACGTTTGGTTCGGGCTGGGCCTGGCTAGTAAAAAATGCTGACGGCAGTCTAGCTTTGGTTAGCACCAGCAATGCTGGTTGCCCGTTAACCACGGGTCAAACGCCTTTGTTGACTTGTGACGTTTGGGAACATGCTTATTACATTGATTATCGCAATGCTCGTCCTGCCTATCTTGAAGCCTTCTGGGCTTTGGTTAACTGGGATTTTGCTGCAAAAAACTTTTCAGCTTGATTTCCAGCTTGAGTTAGCGATTTTGTCGCTTAACTCAAAATTCATGTTTGATTTTTAACAAGAAACCTTCTGCCTCAATTGATGCAGGAGGTTTTTTTATGGGAGTAAGCCAATGACTACTGTTTTAATTACCGGTGCTAATCGCGGATTGGGTCTGGAATTTTGCCGTCAATATGCGGCTGATGGTTGGAATGTTATCGCCTGTTGTCGACAACCAGAGCAAGCACTTGAGCTGAACAGGCTGGCCCAACACTATCCATCTATTCAGGTCGAAGCCTTGAATGTAGCTGATTTTGCCGAGATTGATGCTTTATCGGAAAAATGGGCAGATAGCACTATCGATGTGTTGATTAATAATGCCGGTGTTTACGAGGATTTGCATAGCGGTGGTTTTGGTCAGCTTGATTATCAGGCATGGAGTCATTCACTGGTAGTTAATACTCAGGCGCCGGTCAAAATGGCCGAGGCGTTTTTGCCGCAAATTAAGCACAGTCATGCCAAATTGATTGTTAATATCAGCAGTTTGATGGGCAGTATTGGCGATAATGAAGGTGGCGGCAGTATTATTTATCGCTCCAGTAAGGCGGCGCTGAATGCAGCGATGAAAAGCCTGGCGCTAGGACTTAAGGATCAACCTGTCGGCGTGCTTATTTTTCATCCCGGCTGGGTAAAAACCGATATGGGTGGGCCTAATGCCTTAATTACGGCAGAAGAAAGTGTTGCTGGTATTCGCAGCGTGATCGACAACTTTTCCTTGGATCAATCCGGAAGTTTCGTCAAGTATGACGGAAGCACCATGCCTTGGTGATTTATGCTTAAAAAAACAATTATTTTATCGATGCTATTACAGGGAGCGGTTCAGGCTGGTGTTTTAATACCTGAACAAATTAAAGCTCCAGTGGGTTACAAACCGGTATTGACCGTGCATGCAAAAGGTGAGCAGATTTACCAATGCACAGTAAAGCAAGGCGAGTACGTTTGGGAAACCCAGGCTCCCGATGCCCGGTTGTTCGATGATCAAGGCAAGCTAGTCGGCAACCACTCGGCAGGCCCGGTCTGGGAATATAAAGAAGGTAGCCGCGTCGTCGGTCGTGTGCTCAAAAAAGTCGAAATACAGCCTGAGTCATCGATTTCTTGGTTGCTAGTCGAAGTAGTTTCCCATCAAGGTGACGGTTTGTTTTCGAACGTGGATTTTATCAACCGAATTAATACCCACGGCGGCCTAGCACCGATATCGGGCTGTAATGCTAATCATCTGGGTGGTGAAAAACGGGTGGCTTACACAGCGGATTATATTTTTTATGCCAATTGAATCAGTAGGGGTGAATTCATTCACCGTTATTATTTCTTTCCTGATCCAAGATCTGTTTTAAAAAAGGAACAGTTAATTTACGTTTAGCGGCCAGCGAGGCCTTGTCCAGTTTCTCCAGTAAAGCCCATAACGAGGATAAATCCCTGGCATAATGTATCAGTAGGAAGCGTCCGGCTTGCGGGGCTATTTCAAAGCCCATTTTCTTGGCTTTGAAAATTAATGTGGCAATTTTATCGCTATCAATTAACAACTGCATTTTTAAAGTTAGCCCCCAGTTAAGCCGAGTTTTAAGATCAGGCAATTGGATGGCAAGTTCATTGGGCGGAGAACAGGCCGACAGGATCAGTTTATGGCCAAGATCACGTTGTAGATTAAAGAAATTAAAAAAAGCTTTTTCCCAAATTGCATTGCCGGCTAGAGCCTCTATATTGTCAAAACAAACCACATCATATTGATCAAGTCCGCGCAGTAAAGCCGGAGCAGGTAGATTGGCCTGCGCTAAATCAAAATAGAACGAACTAAGGTTTTGCTGTTGCGCCTGGTGACAGCAGGCTTGCAGCAGATGCGTTTTACCCATCCCTGATTGCCCCCAGAGAAAAATTTGCAGCTCACCTTGTCCGGCAATGCACTGTTGCAAGTGCGTAACTATTTCGCAATGAGTGCCGGGAAAAAAATCATTGAAGGTTTGATTAGCCCTGAATTCAAAATCTACCGGAAGTTGCTGCGCCATAAACCGTGCTATTTCCCGACCAAGCGAACATAAAATGCACTACCGAAAAAAAGCATCAAACTGAGTAGAACTTCCAGCGAGGCATATAACCGTTCATCTGCATTGACATAGGCTTCGGCAGAGCCGTGAAGAAAATAGATCAGACTAACATAAGCCGCCCACGCGCAACTTCGAGGTTTACGATCCAGCAAGCCTCGCATCGGGAGTAATAACGGCGTAACGGCAACCAGTAAAACCAAGGCGACCGGAAAATGTGTGGACGGTGCAAGCACGGTATTCCAAAGCATTAACAATACGAACAGACCAAAAAAACCGGCCAAAGCCAGACGGTAATAGTAAATCGGATTTATTTTCATGAGGCTATTTGCAACAGCAACGCAGTTTTAGCCAAACGTGCCCCTAGCGCTTTACACAGGGCTTTTTCGTGATCGCTCAAGCCCTGATGAGCTGTCGATACGTGACTAGGGCCATAAGGGGTGCCGCCTGTAGTGGTTTCGCGCAACGCATGTTCAGTGCTAGGTAAGCCCAGTATTAACATGCCGTGATGCAATAGCGGCAACATCATCGATAACAAGGTACTTTCCTGGCCACCGTGCATGCTGCCGGTTGAGGTAAAGACGCTGCCGGGTTTGCCGGATAATCCGCCTGAAAACCAGATTTCGGTGGTACTATCGATAAAGTATTTTAGCGGCGCAGCCATATTGCCAAAGTGAGTTGGACTGCCTAGCGCCAATCCGTCGCAGGACTTCAAATCATCTAATGTAGCGTAAACTGCACCGTGCTCGGGTAAGCTTGATCCGGTCTTTTCACAGACGGTTGAAACATCCGGAACAGTTCTAAGCACAGCTTCTGCACCGTCAATTGATGCGACGCCACGAGCGATATAATTGGCCATCTCGGCAGTGGTGCCGGAGCGGGAAAAATATAGAACCAAAATTTTTATCATAAGATAGCCAGTACAGTTTCAGGGGGACGGCCTAACGCAGCTTTGCCATTGGCCAGAACAATCGGTCGTTCGATTAAAATAGGATACTTCAGCATCGCTGCTATCAATGCTTGCGGCTCTAGGGCTTCATCGTCTAAGCCATTGGCTTTATACGCTATTTCTTGTTTGCGTATTAATTCGCGCGGTTCCATATTCAGTTTTTGCAGTATAGCTTCCAGTTCCAACGCGCTGGGAGGATTTTTAAGATAATCAATAATTAACGGCTCTATGCCCTGCTCATGCAACAGTTGCAGGGTTAATCTCGATTTGCTGCAACGCGGATTGTGATAAATCGTTACGTTCATGCGATACCCGCTGATTAAAAGAAAAACGCTATAATAGCATTTTTGAAAACTGAGGCTGTGAATAAGGTAATGACTAGTGATCAAGTAGTAGATCGAATCAAACAATATGGTTTGTTAGCACGCTTTGACAAGCCTATCGGCATTCTGATTTTATTGTGGCCGGCCTTGTGGGCGCTGTGGGTTGCTAGCGCCGGGAAACCCGATATATTGGTTTTAACCGTGATTTGTCTGGGTGTCGTACTGATGCGAGCTGCTGGTTGTGTGATTAACGATTATGCCGACCGGGACTTTGATCCGCATGTGCAACGCACCCGGCAGCGGCCTATCGCCGCTGGCAAGGTAGCGCCAAAAGAAGCGTTGGTCGTTTTTATTGTCTTGTGTTTATGCGCATTTGGCCTGGTGTTGCTGCTGAACAACTACACTATCTTGTTGTCGTTTGTCGCCGCCTTTCTGGCCGCCAGTTATCCGTTCATGAAACGCTACACTCAGTTGCCGCAAGCTTATCTGGGCATTGCTTTTGGCTGGGCGGTACCGATGGCTTTTTCCGCGCAGAACAATAGCATTCCGCCGGTGGCCTGGGTGATGTATTTGGCTGTGGTGTTGTGGGCCTTGGTCTATGACACTATGTATGCAATGGTTGATAAGGACGATGATTTAAAAATAGGTATTAAATCGACGGCGATACTGTTCGGCGCTTATGACCGTCAAATCATGGGAGGCTTACAGGTCATCATCCTCGGTTTGCTGATCACTGTCGGGCAAATGGCTCAGGCCGGCTGGCCTTATTATAGTGGTGTTCTGATTGCAGCAGGCTTGTCGATTTATCAGCAAAAATTGATTTTTCACCGCGAGAAAGCACTGTGTTTTAAGGCGTTTTTAAACAATCACTGGTTTGGTTTGGCAGTTTTTTCAGGACTGGTAGTGGATTACTGGCTACACCCCTAGGGGCAAATGAATTGCCCCTAGATGCTTTTTGAACGGTATTAGGGCGCGTAATGCGCTTCAATATAGCGTTGTACGATTTCCTGAAACTCTTCAGCGATACGGTCACCTTTTAACGTGACGGTTTTTTCGCCATCTTCATAAACCGGTGCCACTGGAGTTTCACCGGTACCGGGCAGACTGATGCCGATATTGGCGCTTTTGCTTTCACCCGGGCCATTGACCACGCAACCCATCACCGCGACTTCCATGGTTTCAACTCCCGGGTATTGGGTACGCCAGACCGGCATTTGATCGCGTAAATAGCTTTGTATGTCCATCGCTAATTTCTGGAAATAATCGCTAGTGGTACGGCCACAACCAGGGCAGGAAATAACCATTGGGGTGAAGGAGCGAAAACCCATGGTTTGCAATATCTCTTGGCCGACGATGACTTCCTGGGTTCTGGAGGCGCCGGGTTCGGGCGTCAGGGAAATTCGGATGGTGTCGCCTATGCCTTGCTGCATCAATACCGATAAGGCCGCAGCTGAAGATACGATGCCTTTTGAGCCAATGCCGGCTTCGGTAAGTCCCAAGTGTAAGGTGTAATCACAACGACTGGACAAGTCTTGATAGATATTAATCAATTCCTGCACATTGCTGATCTTGCAGGACAGGATGATTTTATTTTTGCCTAGGCCCAGTTCTTCGGCTTTGGCGGCGCTTTCCAGTGCAGATAATACGATCGCTTTGCGCGTCACTGCGGCTAAAGGCTCGGGGGTTCTCAGCGCTCTGTTTTCATCCAGTAAACGAGTCAAAACGGCTTGATCCAAACTGCCGCCGTTAACGCCGATACGTACCGGTTTGTCATAGCGACAGGCAAATTCAATCATTTGCTGAAATTGTGGATCACGGCTTTTACCGCGTCCGACATTGCCCGGATTAATGCGGTATTTATCTAAAGCTTGGGCGCAGTCTGGGTATTTTTCCAGCAGTTTATGACCATTAAAATGAAAGTCGCCGATAATAGGCGTCGAGTTGCCTTTTTTATCCAGTTGATTACGGATTTCAGCAACGGCTTTGGCCGCTTCCTCTGAATTGACGGTAATGCGCACCAATTCAGAACCGGCAGCGGCCAGTTCGATAATCTGATTAACGGTTGCCGACACGTTGACGGTATCAGTATTGGTCATAGATTGCACAACGATAGGAGCGCCGCCGCCCACTTTAACATCGCCGATTAAAACTTGGTGGGTGATTTTTCTTAAGGCGTGGGACATATGAAATTCTTTTGAAAAAGGAAGCAGTTAACGGGAATAATGTTGTTAAATTATACGCTGATACAAAATATTGAGTAGAGATTAGTTGTGAGGATAAATTACTTTTCCGATATACATCTGGAGTTTGGTTTACTAAAAGCGCCAGATAATGATGCCGACCTTATTGTTGCAGCAGGCGACATTGGTATCGGTACCCAAGGTCTGGAATGGCTGAAAGCGTTAAACAAACCGGTTATTTATGTTGCCGGCAATCATGAGTTTTATACCAAGGAATATCAGCAAACCTTACAGTTGCTGCGTAAACAGTGTGTGGGCAGCAATGTGTATTTTTTGGAGAACGACTGTTTTATCTTTCAGGGTGTGCGCTTTTTGGGCTGTACGCTATGGGCAAATCTGTTTGTTGAGGGCGACAAAAAAGCCGAGGATATAGCCAAATCTTTAAATGATTTTAGGCGAATTCATTACGCTACTGACGCTTTCGATGCGATTAATTTTAGCGATTTACATCAACACTCAAAAACATGGCTAGAGCAACAATTGGCCTTGTCATTTTCGGGCAAGACGGTTGTGGTAACTCACCACGCGCCGACTTTTTGGAGTTGGAATGATACAACTCCGAAGAAAACGACTCATGCACTTAAAAAATTAGCTTATTGCAACGATTTAAAATACTTGTTGCATCAATACGAGATTGCAATCTGGTTTCACGGCCATATTCACAGTCCAGCAGATTACCGTATAGCCGATGCCAGAATATTGTGTAATCCCAGAGGCTATTTTGGTAAAAAAATCGTTCCCGATTTTGATCAAAACCGGATAGTGCTAATCTAGCAATATCGGCCTATAGCGTTGAATTTATCGCTTCCCAGAAATTTCAAAGATTGAATTGCTTAAGATGAGGGCTATTTTGTTCTTTTCTCATCAATTCACTTATTCGTAAAGTATTTATAATAAAACCCTCATAAATTTTGTTGGCCGCTACGCAGCGGTGGAGATAGCTATGGCTGGAAGACTGGATGATGCGTTGGCTTTTGACCAACAGGCACTGCGTTTGCGTGGTCAGCGCCAGCAGTTGCTGGCGTCTAATATCGCTAATGCCGATACGCCAAATTATAAAGCGCGTGATCTGGATTTTGGCAAGGCGATGCAGTCTGCACTAAATCATAGTGTGTCTGCCGTAAACATGAAGCTTACCAATCCGGGTCATATGGATGCCGAATTTTCCGGACTTTCTGCGAATGTGGTGTTGCGTAAACCGACGCAAAATAACTTGGATGGTAATACAGTGGACATGGATGTGGAACGCAACGCATTTACTGAAAATGCCTTGCACTACGAGGCAGATGTAAACGAGGTGACTTCAAAAATTAAAGGTTTATTGCGCGTACTTCAAGGGGGATAAGCATGTCTTTACTTAATATTTTTAATATCGCAGGTTCGGCCATGTCGGCGCAGAGCCAGCGTCTTAATGCAGTTGCTAGCAATATAGCCAATGCCGATAGCACGGTTGGGCCTAATGGACAGGCTTATCGCGCCAAGCAGGTGGAGTTTATGACAGTTCCTGTGGGCGGTGCAAAAGAGGCCGGCGTTAAGGTGTCACGGGTTATAGAAGATACCAGTCCCGCTAAATTGGAGTACAACCCGGGACATCCTCAAGCCGATGCGAAGGGTTATGTGGCGATGCCTAATGTTAACGTGGCGGAAGAGATGGTCAATATGATGTCAGCTTCGCGCTCTTATCAAACCAATGTGGATGTCATGAATGCGGCCAAATCCATGTTGCAAAAAACACTGACCTTGGGTCAGTAAATACAGAGGATTATAGGTTATGGCAATTTCTGTTACCGGAACCAATTTGGCTCCAGTCAGCACCAAAGCGGCTTCCACTACTCCAGCGACGGGTGCTGCCGATCAAGCTCAATTTATGTCATTACTGCTTGCGCAAATGAAAAACCAGGATCCAACTGCGCCGATGTCCAACTCAGATATGTCTGCACAGATGTCCCAGTTAAATATGGTGACGGGTATTAATCACTTAAATGCCACGATGACTGGTATGGCAACCGGTCTTCAGTCCAGTCAGGCAACGCAGGCGGCTGGTTTGCTGGGGAAAAATGTCCTTGTTCCAGGCGGTAATTTACAACTGACCAATGGTCAGGCACAAATGGGTGCTGAGTTAACGCAAGCAGTGGAGGACTTGAAGGTGACAGTTAGCGATAGCACTGGCAATGTGGTGCAAACCATCGATCTTGGGCCACAATCGGCAGGCATACTTAATTTGGCATGGGATGGTTCAACGAGCGCAGGAACAACGGCAGCAAACGGTGCTTACACCTTTGAACTGAGCGCTACACAGGGTGGACTGCCGGTTACGCCAACCGCATTATCAGCGGGGACGGTTGCTAATGTAAGCTTGTCATCAGCCGGTGCTATCGATATTAGCGTACCGCCGGCGGGAAATTTCAGCTTAACCGATATACGTCAAATTCGCCAAGCATAACGCTATTATTTTAAATAGGATATTATCATGAGCTCTATCAATACGACAGGCATGAACCTGGCACAAGAACGCTTGAACGTGATTAGCAACAATATCGCTAACGCCAATACCGTCGGGTTTAAAAGCTCTACTTTTAATCAGACGCTGGCGTCCGCAGCATCATCCATGCATTCAAATATTTCAGTACCCGGCGCAACACAGAGCTTCGCCCAAGGTACGATTACGGACAGCACCAATCCTTTTAGCTTGGCTATTAATGGTTCAGGGGTGTTCCAGTTAGATAACAATGGCATTAAGACCTATACCCGTGATGGGCAATTTTCGTTAAACAAAGAAGGTTCCGTTGTTAGTGCCACCGGCGAGGTTTTGACTGGCTATAAAGCGGTTGATGGCAAGATTCCGGTAGGTGGCGCTGTAGAACCTTTGTCCTTTACTGCGACTGCGTCTAAACCGGTGGTAACCACAGCAGTTAAGCTAGGAGTAATACTTAATTCACAGCGTAGTATTGTTGATCCTGCTGCTCCTGCTCCTACTCCTGCCGATCCTTCTGCTACTGTTGGCACTTTTGATTCAACAAACCCGGCGACTTATACCGATAAAAATACCAGTACAGTTTATGATAGTTTGGGTAAGGCCCATACGCTGGAGACTTTTTATACTAAGACCGCTGTTGATGATGCAGCTACAGGAACAGGATCAGGAACTACTACTTGGGAGGTGTATGCGACGGTTGATGGTGCTCCAGGGCTTGCAGCAACTAATAAGGTTGGGGATCTTTTTTTCGATGCCAGTGGCGCGTTAGCCGCCGATGCTACGGGTACACCAACGGTACCTCCGGCCACACCTGGACTCTTTAGCGGTGCGGTAACTATTGATCCTAATATCATTGCACCGGCGACGACAGCAGCGACAGTGTCTTTAGATTTAACTAAAGCGCTGCAATATGCTACGCCCTTTGGCGCAACCACCAGCCAGGACGGTTTTCCATCCGGTCAAATGACCAGCTATTCGGTCGGTACTGATGGGGTTATTAGCGCGCACTATAGCACGGGTAATTTTGCGGTAGTTGGGCAAGTAGCTTTAGCATCGTTTACCAATTTGAACGGTCTGGCACCGGCGCCTAATAATCAATGGGTTGCCACTGCCGAATCAGGCCCCGCCGCAGTCGGTAGCGCCGGTTCGACAGCATTAGGTCTGGGTTTGCTGAATGCCTCAGCGGTCGAAGATTCTAATGTTAATCTGGTGAGTGAAATGGTTAATATGATTTCTGCTCAGCGTGCCTTCCAAGCCCAATCATCGGTGATAAAAACTGAGGATCAAAACTTGCAAACAATTGTTGGTCTTAAACAATAAAGTTTGATCAATAGTAATCAGCTTTCAATTTACGGAGCGTAAACGATGGATCGGCTTATTTACACAGCGATGACGGGCGCCAAGCAAATCATGGAACAGCAGACTACGGTGTCGCATAACATGGCGAATGTTGGCACGACCGGCTTTCGCGCCCAGATCGATACGTTTCGCGCCGTACCGGTAGAAGGTAAGGGTTTGCCCACGCGGACTCAAGTGATTGATGATACGGTAGGGGCCGATTTTACTGAAGGAACCATACACAAAACTGATCGTAACCTGGATGTTGCAATTAAAGGCCAGGGCTGGCTTACCGTGCAAGCGCCGGATGGCAAAGAGGCTTATACGCGCTCTGGTGCGCTGAAGTTGACACAAAATGGAATTTTGCAAACTCAAAATGGAATGGCAGTACAGGGTATTGATACGATGGGTATTGATAGTGGGCCAATTACCGTTCCCTATGATGCCTCGCTAGTGATCGGTAAGGATGGCACGGTGTCTTCATTGGTTCCGGGTTCTGTGCCGGCGACTATGGAAATATTCGGTCGAATCAAATTAGTCAATCCGCCGCTCGCGAGTTTGAAGCGTGGAGATGATGGTTTATTTCGCAGTAGCACAGGCGTCCCAGCACCGGCTAACCTTAATGTGGGGATATTGAACGGTGCATTGGAGGATAGTAATGTCAATGTGGTCGATTCTATGGTGCGCATGATTAGTCTAGGTCGTCAGTTTGATATGAATATGAGTTTGCTCAAAAGTGCCCAAGACGATGCGAGCAAGGCGAGCGAAATTTTAAAACTGGGCTGATTTTCAGTTCATTAATATACAAGGCAAACACTATGATACGTTCACTATGGATAGCCAAGACTGGACTGGAGGCACAGCAAACCCAGCTGGATGTTATTACCAATAACCTGGCCAACGTTGGTACCACTGGTTTTAAGGGATCACGCGCTGTTTTTGAAGATTTGATTTATCAAACTATTCGCCAGCCCGGCGCACAGTCCTCGCAGCAGACGCAATTACCTTCTGGTTTACAGCTAGGTACCGGCGTTCGAACCGTGGCGACGGAGCGCTTGAATATTCAGGGGAGTTTACAACAAACCGGTAATAGCAAGGATTTGGCAATTCAAGGCACCGGTTTTTTTCAGATATCAATGCCTGATGGAACCTTGGCGTATACCCGCGATGGCTCTTTTCAAGTGGACAGTCAGGGCCAACTGGTTACGGCCACTGGTTATTTAGTGCAGCCGACTATTGCTGTTGATCCGGCGGCTCAAAGTTTTACGGTTGGACGCGATGGTACAGTCAGTCAGACCGTAGGTACGCCGCCAGTGTCAACTGCGATCGGAACTATAGATTTAGCCAACTTCATGAATGCAGCTGGGCTAGAGGCTAAAGGTGAAAATTTGTTCGTCGAAACCGCCTCTTCCGGTGCGCCGATTGTTAATGCACCTGATAGCAATGGTATGGGGTATTTGTCGCAAGGTTATATAGAGACATCCAACGTCAATGTAGTCGAAGAAATGACTAATATGATTCAAGCTCAGCGGGCTTATGAAATTAACAGTAAAGCAGTGACCGCCTCGGATCAAATGCTGCAAAAACTGGCACAACTTTAATGGGTGTAGCTGTGTTATTACGGTTAAGTTTTGTTTTTATATTTTGGGTATTGACCGGGTGTTCTATAGCGCCAAGTTCGATAGTTCCTCATCCAACCACCGCGCAAGCACCAGCTCCGGTTGCCGTAGCGCCAGAGAATGGTGCTATTTTTCAGGCCGGTACTTATCGGCCTTTATTTACCGATTATCGTGCGCGTGCTGTCGGCGATGTGCTGACTATTGTTGTTCAAGAAAAAGTATCTGCCGCTAAAAATAATGCGGTTTCAGACAGTAAAACCGGCAATATTCAAGGCAAGCTGACCAACCTGTTTGGGTTGAATATTAAAAACCTGGAAATAACTGAGGCGGCCAAAATTACATCTGATGGCAAGGCTGTCGGCAGTTCCAGTTATAATTTTTCGGGTACGGTTGCAGTGACTGTTATAGAAGTCATGCCCAATGGTAATTTGCTGGTCAGCGGTGAGAAACAGATAGGTATGGATAAAGGTGCCGAGTTTATTCGCTTGTCAGGGATGGTAGTGCCTGCTTCCATTGATGTGGGCAATAGCATACCGTCGACAAAATTAGCCGATGCCCGGATTGAATATCGTACCAACAGCCAATTCGATGCTGCTGAATTGCTTAAATGGGTAGGCCGATTCTTTTCTGCGGCTACTTTGTTATGAGGCGGTTGCTTATTGCCTTGTTGCTGGTAAGTACTAGCGCTGTTGCTGAGCGTTTGAAAGACTTGGCGACTATTCAGGGCGTAAGGCAAAATCAATTGATAGGTTATGGTTTGGTGGTTGGTTTGGAGGGCACGGGTGATCAATCCGTGCCGTTTACTAATCAAAGTTTGATTAATGCCATGCAGCAAATGGGGGTTAATTTACCGCAAGGCACTAATCTGAAATCAAAAAATACCGCTGCGGTGGTCGTCACAGGTTCATTGGCGGCTTTTTCTCAGCCGGGTCAAACCATGGATGTAACTATTTCCTCAGTGGGTACGGCCAAAAGCCTACGCGGTGGCACTTTGATGATGACGCCGTTGAAAGGTGCTGACGGGCAGATTTATGCTCTGGCGCAAGGCAATGTAATGGTCGGAGGAGTAGCCGGGCCAGGCGCGCCATTAAAGCCGGGTAGTATTACTGATGGTGCTATCATTGAGCGCGCAGTGAATGCCACAGTGGGACAAGGCGATTATGTGAAGCTGGAGCTTAAAGAAAGTGATTTCAGCATGGCCGGTCGTATAGTTGAGGCGATCAATACTTATTATGGCAAGGGCACAGCTGAAGCAGAAAATGGTTTGGTTATAAAGGTACGTGCACCGGCTAAACAAAATGAGCGGGTCGCTTTCATCGGAGGACTTGAGGTACTTGAAATCAAGCCGGCAACATTAATACCGAAGGTGGTGTTTAATTTACGCACCGGAACAGTCGTCATGAATCAGGCTGTTACTCTTGATGAGTGTGCAGTGTCGCATGGCAGTTTGTCTCTTGTTGTTAGCGCTGCGCCGACTCCCGCGCAAACGCAGGCTATACCTGATCGGCAATTGATGGTGTTGAAACCTGGTGTACTGCTGGCCGATGTTGTTAAAACCTTAAACTCAGTCGGTGCCACGCCTGAAGATATGCTGATTATGTTGCAGTCCATGAAAGCTGCCGGTGCGCTGCATGCTGAACTTGAGATTAATTAAGGAACATAAGTTGGGCTGCGCAGTTTAAATCGTTCCAAGCCCTGCTTGGGCTAGACCAAATTCGATTACGCTATGAAAAGAGAATCACCATGATAACGTCGAAACCGATAGATAGCTCTAATGATCTAGCCATGGATGTGCAGTCTTTAGGGCGATTGCATCAGATGGCTAATCAAAAATCGCCGGAAGGTTTGAAAGAATCGGCTAAACAATTTGAGGCCTTATTTATCAACATGATGTTACAGAGTATGCGACAAGCAACGCCGAAAGGTAATTTGCTTGAAAGTCATGATCAGGATATTTACACATCGATGCTTGATCAGCAGCTGAGTCAAAACTTGGCGCAACGTGGTATGGGTTTGGCGGACATGATGCTGGACCAGCTCAAAAACTTAAATGCGGTGCCTCCTCAGCCGATTTCACCTACTGTTGAAGGTGCAGCACCGGTTGTTGAAGGTGCAGTCCCCCCTGTTGCAGGAGCCGCACAGGTACAAGCTTTAGCTCCGTTAACACCTTTTGATCCGATCAAAACGGCTATTTTTGAACCGGTATCTCACCCAGCTACAGCCAGTTCTGCTCCGCGTTCGGTAGAAAATTTTCATGCAAAGATGCACCCGCATGCAGTAGAAGCTTCACGTATCACGGGTATTCCACCGGACTTTATTCTAGGTCAGGCGGCGTTGGAAAGTGGTTGGGGCAAACGTGAAATCAAACTGCCGGATGGCAGTAGTAGTCATAATTTGTTTGGTATCAAAGCGGGGGCTAGCTGGAAGGGAAAAGTGGCCGAAGTAACCACGACCGAGTATACGCAGGGAGTTCCCGAAAAAGTAGTGGCACGTTTTCGAGCTTATGATTCAGATGCAGAGGCGTTCCGCGACTACGCGGCATTATTGCAGAACAATCCACGTTATGAGCAAGTTATTGCTAACGGGCAGAGTGTGAGTGGCTTTGCACAAGGGATACAAAAATCAGGTTATGCGACCGATCCCGCTTATGCAGCCAAATTGACTAGTGTGATTCAACGCATGCAGTCAGCAACTTAAAAGGGCCTGGCGGTCGCCCATTTGAGTATCTGTGGGGGCGAATTCATCCGACCCCACATGCTAGCTGATCTCAAAGCTTCTTTTCTTAGGAACGTGCATCAAATAACTTAGGCAACTTGCTTCCTCTCCTGCTGGAGAGGGTTGGGGTGAGGAGAATAAGATGCTGAAGTTAATTCGTACTCATTCCTTAGTTAAAACTAGAACCCGGAGTGCCTGGCAAAACAGGCATTTTTTGTTTAGGGAACTCGCCGGTCAAACCATTTAAAAACGCGACTATATCGGCAGTTTCTTCCTTAGTTAAATCCTTGCCCAGTTGCAGTTTTCCCATCAACATTACCGCTTTATCTAGCGTACCGACCGAACCATTATGAAAATAAGGTGCAGTCAACGCAATGTTACGCAAGGTCGGGACTTTAAATAAATGTTCGTCAGCTGGATTTTTGCTGACTTCGGCTAAACCTTTATCTTTTTTGAAATGATATTGCGCTTCCCAATAGCCGTCAGCTATTACCGGAAATCTTTGGAATGCTCCAGGTCCGTTAAATGCGGGTCCGCTATGGCAACTGGTGCAACCTAGTTCCGCAACTTTTTCCATACCGCGAACCTGTTGCGCCGATAACGCTGATTTATCGCCGGAAACATAACGGTCATAAGGACTGTTAGGCGTAATCAAGGTTCTTTCATAAGCGGCAATCGCTTTGGTTGCATTGTCTTTGGAAATGGCATCCTTACCAAAAGCCTGTTCAAAATAATGCTTGTAACCTTCAATAGACTGCAGGCGAGCGACTACGTCATCCCAGCTTTTCATGCCCATTTCAATAGGATTAGTCACGGGACCTGCTGCCTGCGCTTCTAGGCTTGCGGCTCGGCCATCCCAAAACTGTACCGTATTAAAGGCAGAATTCCAGACGGTCGGCGCACTACGTCCACCGGTTTGACCATTAACACCCATAGAATTTGGTCGATTATCTTCGCCGCCCAGCATAGTGTTGTGGCAGGAAGAGCAGGACACGGTGCCGGTAGAAGACAAGCGCGGATCGTGATAAAGCATTTGCCCTAGCTCAACTTTAGCGGCTGTTGTCGCATTATCAGCCGGTGCCGGTGCTTCGGTCGGTAATGTTTCCCAAGCCGAAGCCACTGAAATTGAACTTACTAACGCCAATGCTGTAACCAGCAAACGAATTTTAAACATACCATCCTCCTAAAATTATTAAATATTATTATTAATGCGGGGGAGTCTCAAGCCTACTGTACACCCGTCACGATTGTAACTGATGTTGCGCAAGCTAAGAAGCTTTTACCATGAACACAGGAAAAGTACGAAGAAATAACGCGTTGTATCGGATGAATTATTTAATCACAAACGCGTTTAACCGGAAAATGGCAACTGAAACGACTGCCTTTGCCCAATTCACTGCTTATGTATAGCTGACCATCATGGCGCATCAGCACATGTTTGACAATAGCCAAACCTAGTCCGGTTCCGCCTACTTTTTTGCTACGTTTAACTTCAGAGCGATAAAATCGTTCGGTAACCCGGGAAATATCGGTAGCGGCAATGCCTTCTCCTTGATCCTCAACATCCAATACCACACCATCATCTGATGAATACCAACGTACTTTTACCGGCGAATTATCGGGTGAGTATTTAAGTGCATTAACCAGTAAATTAGTGAAGGCACTGCGTAAATCTTGTTCTTCGCCCATTAAATTTACATCTGTTTCCAGGCTTAGGCTAATCCTAACAGGATGTAGGGCTTTAGCAACATTGCCATTCAAGGTCTCAGCTTCCTTGCAAATCTGGCTTAATAAGGCTGGCACATTGATGCACTCGGTTTTCTTTTGTTGGGTTTCAAGACGGGTCAGCAACAATAAATCATCGACTAGATGCTGCATGCGTTCTGTTTGTCCCTGCATTTGCTGAAATGAGGTGGTTAATAAAAACGACTCACCATCATCCATATCTTGCAAGGTCTCCAGATAACCTTTCAGAACTGTCAATGGTGTTCTGAGTTCGTGTGATACGTTAGCCACAAAATCTTTGCGCATCCGTTCCATTTTTTTTAGCTGGGTAACGTCTTGAGCCAATAACAGCCGCAAGCCTGCACCGTAGGCAATAATCCTTACTGCCAGTGTGATGCGATTGTCTACCGGCGAAGGTAATATGACGGCCTCGGTATAATTTTCAGATCTAAGATAACGGATAAATTCAGGGAAACGAATAAGATTGGGAATGCGCTGGCCTTTATCAGACGAGTGCAGGCCAAAAACTTCTCTAGCGGCTTTATTTGCCCAGTCAATTTCATCATTAGGGCCTAAAACGATGGCCGCATCCGGTAATGCTTCGGTGGACTGGCGAAATTGATCGACCATTTTCCCCAGCTTCTTTTTGCGTTTTTTTTCGTTCTTTTTAATGCGGTAAACATGATAATAAATTTCCTCCCAAATGCCGCTGGTCTCGGGATATTTAGACTGGCCTCCTGTTCGTATCCATTTTTCAAATCGGTTAATTTGAAAGAACTGACGCATTAAAATTCCCAGTGTCAACAGCAGTGCCATCGGCATAAAAAGCCCCGTCATTCCACCGACTATAGAAACCGCTAAAAACAACAGCAAGCCCGTGAAGAATTCTTTTTGCCAGATACCCATAGTATTTACGACATGGTTGGGATGAAGTTTAAAAGCACCAGCAGCCATCATGGATCATGAATAAGCCACCGACGAATCCGCTACTGAAAATCGATAACCAAAACCGCGTACGGTTTGGACTAAATCCTCCCGGCCATGTTCGCCCAAAACTTTCCGTAGCCTGCGTATATGAACATCAACGGTACGTTCTTCGATATACACGCTACGACCCCAGACCTGATCCAATAACTGGGTACGATTGAATACTTTATCGGGGTGAGTCATAAAAAAACGCATTAAACGGAACTCGGTTGGACTGACTTCCAGCTGCTTATCACCAATGCTAAGCCGATGTTGTTCGGTATCTAGAATGAGATCACCCAAAGCGATTTGCGCGAGGTCATTTATTTTTCCGCTACGGCGTAAAACAGCACGTATCCGCGCCACTAACTCTTTCGGTGAAAAAGGTTTGGTTACATAATCGTCCGCACCGATTTCCAGGCCTCTGACCTTATCTTCTTCTTCGCCCCGCGCCGTTAGCAAAATAATAGGTAGCTCTCGATATAAAAGATCTTTCTTTAGGCGTCTGGCCCATTCGATGCCGCTGACACCGGGTAACATCCAGTCCAACAAAATCAAGTCAGGCAAAACTTCATCCAGGACTTTTTGTGCATCATCTGCATCGGCTGCGGCAAGAGACTTAAAGCCAGCCTGCTGAAGCACCATCATCAACATTTCTCTGATGGCATCTTCATCTTCAACAATGAGAATAGTTAAATTAGACATAATTAATTTGGATAAATAAGTATTAACTGCAGATTGTACCAAGTGACATATTACCTCTTTATGACAAAGACAATTTTTTGTATGCTTAATGGTTACATACGAAATTAACAGTAAGATATCAAGCCAATTATGCTCCGCAATTGACCACTAAATAATTTTCTACTTCACACACTTCAGCTTTAAAGCGGGGCAGTAGCGCCATTAACGAGCTATGATCCTGCGCCGTTGCGGCATATTCAATCAACTCGCATAACTCACTAAGCTTTAGCGCACCCACACTCCGAGCTGAAGATTTCAGTTTATGCGCCGCTGCACCCGCTTGATCGCTACGTTCAGCATTAATATAGGTTTCAATATCGACACAAGTGCGTTGACTGATGACACGAAAATCAACCAGAAACTCGCTAATGAAAGCGCGATCATCACCAACCAAGTCTTCAAGTACACGTAAATCTACCGGCAACTCTGTTTCCGGCAGCCATTTTTGCATCATGCTATCAAGCTCGGTCAAGAGCACCGGTTTCGACAAGTAATCATCTATACCAGCGGCTTTGCAGAGTTCATCGTCATCTTGCAAGCCATTAGCGGTGAAAGCGATGATAGGTATGGGGCGTAAACCGATCTTATTTTCTTCGCAACGAATTGCAGTAGCCAGTTCGTAGCCATTCATATTAGGCATCAGCAGGTCGGTCAGTATTAACGCATATGCTCCGCTCCGCCAACATTCAAGAGCCTCGACGCCATCGTTAGAGGCAGCTGCGCCTAAGCCAAGCAAACTCAGTTGTCGTAAAATCAACTGCTGGTTGACCTCGTTATCTTCAGCTATCAGGATTAATTTATGCGGGTCTACCTCAGGTAACACTTTAGTATCGCTACTGTCCGACAGGACTGTCGATTTAACAGCGACTTCTAGCTCACTAAGATTTAATGCCAAACCTACGGTTTTCATCAGTTCATTAACATTAATCGGTTTGGTCAGGTAACGAAAGAAACCGGCTTTATTGCCTTTCTCAATGTCGCTAGGCATCGCATTGGCACTGACAGCAATGACCGGAATATGTGCCGTAGCTGGGTAGGCGTGGAGCCTACTTAGGGCTTCGTAGCCACTAATGTCAGGTAAATGTATATCCATGAGAATCAAATCAGGCAGTGCAGTCTGTGCAATCTCAACACCGCCAAGTCCATTTACAGCGCCTAGTAAGCATAATTCAGGATGGCGACCGATTATTTTCTCGACCAACTTCATGTTCATCGGATTATCTTCGATATAGAGCAAGGTACTCAGCCGTGTGCCATGATCAATCTGTGGCTGGATAGGTGCCATTATGTCACTAAGTGCCATAGACTTGCGAGGTTCCGCTATAGCAATCAATTCAAACCAGAATATGCTGCCCACTCCAACGGTACTTTCTACGCCGATAGTGCCACCCATCAGTTCGATCAATCGCTTGGCTACGACTAGGCCAATACCTGTACCCTCTACGCCTCCAGACTCCTGTCCAAGACGATTGAATGACTGAAATAGCTGTGACAGTTGCTCCGGCGACAGACCCATGCCGGTATCACGGATGCTTACGCGTATCCGGTCTGGCGAATGTTCAGTACAGGTAACCTCCACCACTCCCTGCTTACGATTATATTTAATTGCATTGGACAGCAGGTTGGTTAAAACCTGGATCACTCGAGTCTGGTCAGCATGGGTAAAGTATGGGATGTCGCAATGGGGAAAGATTAGTTTGATGTCCAGTTGCTGCGCTTGCGGTTCAACCATACTCTGACATGTTAAGAGGACCTCAGCTAACGATAGTATTTGCGGTGACATGGCTACATGTCCGGCCTCAACCTTGGCAAGATCGAGTATTTCATCGATCAACTTTAACAAATGCCAGCCTGCATCGAGAATATGCACCAAACTTTGTTTCTGGGCAGTGGTAGGCGCAGGTATATCAGAGTCCATCAACTGGGCAAAGCCAAGGATAGCATTGAGTGGACTGCGTAGCTCGTGACTCATACTGGATAAAAAGTCGGATTTTGCTAGGCTGGCTTTTTCCGCGAGATCTCTCGCTCCCTCCAGCTCAATATTTTTATCATGTAGCACCTGATCTAAGCGTTTACGTTCGGTGATGTCGCGAGCGGCGGCAAATACACCTTGCAGCTTCCTATCTCGGTCATAGAACGTTGTCGCATTGAAAGAGACCACTGTTTCTTTGCCATCTCTGGTACGTACGGTCAACTCATAATCGGTGACTTTTTTCTCTCTCAATACTTGCTTGATACTTTTGTCGGCCAGATCAGAATCGGTAAAGTAGTTCTTGAACGGCGCACCTATCAGTTCATCGCGGGTACAATCGGTAAGCACCTCCATCTGTTTGTTGACATCAGTGATAATGCCTGAGGGATCGGTGGTCATGATGGCATCGATATTCGATTCAAACAAGGAGCGGGTGTAGAACTGATGATCACGCAGTCTTTGACTAAGTTGTTTTTGTTCTGCTTCGATTTGTTTACGCGCGGTGTTGTCGGTGCCGATCAGTAAATAACCGATAATGGTGTCGTCATCATCACGCAACGCCGTAACGGAAACCACCGCCGGAAAACGACTGCCATCTTTGCGTATATAAGTCAGCTCGTAAATATCTTCGATACCCCTAGAAGCCTTGAACACCAAGGCTTCAAAGCCTGGGGTAATCGGCGCACCCAGTTCCAGGCTCAATTCTTCGGCACGGGCGATCACTTCCTGTGGGTCGGAGATGTCGGCGGGCGTGATTTTGTTCATCACTTCATCGGCCTTGTAGCCGAGCATATTTTCCGCACCAACATTGAAAATCTGAATAACACCGTTAGCATCGGTGGCGATACTGGAAAAGTTGGCGCTGTTGAAAATTGCGTTTTGCAAGGCGCCCGCCTTACGCAGTGCTTCTTCTGCTTGTTTACGTGCGGTGTTGTCGGTACCGATCAGTAAATAACCAATAATGGTGTCATCATCATCACGCAACGCTGTGACCGAAACCACTGCTGGAAAACGACTGCCATCCTTGCGTATATAAGTCAGCTCGTAAATATCTTCGATGCCCCGGGAAGCTTTAAATACCAAGGCTTCAAAGCCTGGAGTAATCGGCGTACCGAGTTCTAAACTCAATTCCTTAGCGCGTGCAATTACTTCCTGTGGGTCTGAAATGTCCGCCGGCGTGATTTTGTTCATCACTTCATCCGCCTTGTAGCCCAGCATGTTTTCCGCGCCGACATTGAAAATCTGAATTACGCCACTGGCATCGGTGGCGATACTGGAAAAGTTGGCGCTGTTGAAAATTGCGCTTTGCAAGGCGCCCGCCTTGCGTAATGCTTCTTCTGCTTGTTTACGTGCGGTATTGTCGGTGCCGATCAGCAGATAACCAATAATGGTGTCATCATCATCGCGTAACGCCGTGACTGAAACCACCGCCGGAAAACGACTGCCATCTTTGCGTATATAGGTTAGCTCATAAATATCTTCAATACCCCTAGAAGCCTTGAACACCAAGGCTTCAAAGCCTGGGGTAATCGGCGCGCCCAGTTCCAGACTCAATTCCTCGGCGCGTGCGATCACTTCCTGGGGGTCGGAGATGTCCGCTGGCGTGATCTTGTTCATCACTTCATCGGCCTTGTAGCCCAGCATGTTTTCCGCACCGACATTGAAAATCTGAATCACGCCCTTGGCATCGGTCGCGATACTGGAGAAGTTAGCGCTGTTGAAAATTGCATTTTGCAGTGCGCCGACCTTAAGCGCTACTTCTTGGGTATTGTTAGCTGTGGAGTTGATATGTGGCTCTTTTTTCATTTAAAATTCCCAATAAATTAAAATAATTCTGTAGATAATTTGGTGTGATTGTTACGAAAGTGGCTTTAGCCATTGCGTAAGCGTCATTAAAAGCTGTTTTGAATCAATCGGCTTGGGGATGAAATCATTCATGCCTGTCGCCAGACATTGCTCCCGCTCCTCTACGGTTACGCCAGCGGTTAGTGCAATCACCGGTAAGTGTGCAAATTGTGGTAAACGGCGGATTTGTTTCGTTGCTTCAAAGCCATTCATGATCGGCATGTGGATATCCATTAATACTCCGTCAAACTCGTTTTGCTCCAGCAACACCAGCGCCTCTTGGCCGTCATTAGCGATGGTTACGATAATGCCTGACGGGTCAAGAAACCCTCGTACCACTTGCTGAATTAACAGATTATCTTCCACCACCAACACTCGAGTTCCGCTAAGATTTTGATCAATGGTTACTAAACCCTGCGTTTCAAAATGGGACTGACGCGAAATAGTCGATGTTGATAGTCCCAGAACCAGTTCAAAGCTGAAACTACTGCCAAGCTCTGGGTTGCTGATTAGTGAAAATTCACTGCCCATTAATTCCATTAATTTATGGCTAATTGCTAGGCCGAGACCGGTTCCGCCGAAACGACGGGTAATTGAACCATCCACTTGGCTAAATGGCTGGAATAGTTTTTTTTGATCTTCAGCAGATATGCCGATGCCGGTATCGGTGACACAAAATAACAACCGTACTTGCGTTAGGTCGATTTGTTGCAGTGTGATGTTGAGGCTGACAGAACCTTGTGTGGTGAACTTGATCGCGTTACCGAGCAGATTGGTCAAAACTTGTTGTAATCGAAGCTTGTCACCAATTAAGTTATTCGGGATATTGGATGCTAGCACTAGATTAAATTTTAGACCTTGTTGCTGGGCAGAGATGGAAAAAATTTTGTCCAAGGTATCCAGTAGCGCGTTAAGTTGAAACGGTTGCTGTTCGATAATGGTACGCCCCACTTCTAGTTTGGAAAAATCCAGAATATCGTTCAATATGCTCAACAGACTGGTCGAGGCAATGTTGATGTTTTCCAGATAAAGCCGAATCTTATCCGGCATTTCATTGACCAATGCCAGTTGCGAAAAGCCGATAACAGCCGCCATTGGCGTGCGGATCTCATGCGACATGCTGGCGATAAATTGTGATTTGAGCTGTAAAAAATGCTCGGCTTGTTCTTTAGCTAGCATGATACTGTCTTGGTATTCTTTGCTTTCGCTGATGTCTGTTGCAATGCCTAAAAAACCTTCTAGCTCATGATTAGCATTTCGGATTGGAGTCACACACAAAGAAACCAATAAGCGTGAGCCATTTTTGCACACATAAGTCCATTCACGAATTTCCTGTCCTGTTTCTAGCGATTTTTCAACAAAGATGCTAAACCCGGAAACAGGCCAGCCCAATTCCAGGGTTAATTCCAGGCCACGCTGCTCGACTTCTTCGGGCAAATGAAATAAGGCAGGAACCTGTTTGCCGATCATATCTGTAGCTACATACCCTAGCATTTGTTCTGCGCCTGGGTTAAAAATTGTGATCAGCCCGTTTACATCGGTGGTGATGACGCTGATCCCGGTGGCAGCTGTCAGCACCAGTCGTAGATGCTCGCCGGTCTCATAAGCTAATTTTTGCGCAAATTTGCGCTCGGTAATGTCACTTTGAAAACCGTACCAAACAGTGCTGCCATCGTCGAATTTTTCCGGCCTGGACAGTCCAGACAGCCAGCGCAGGCCTTTTTCAGGTAAAAGAACGCGATATTCTAGCTGCAAGGGTTGCTCGCTGCGCGCTGATTCTTGTAGTGACACGACAACCTGGTTATAGTCGTCCGGGTGGATGCGAGCAAATAATGTTGAGGCATCTTCACCAACTTGGTCAGCGCTCAGTTCATAAAGATCCCCAATGCCTTCGCTGACTAACGGTAAGCTAGCGTGTCCGTCAGGAAAGAGCTTGAACTGGAACACCATGCCTGGGATATTATGAAATATCTTGGCTAATAAGGCTTGATTTTCTAAGGCTGTCGTTTGCTCATGTAGCAATGTTATTTCGGTGCTACGTTCATGTACCAGAATCTCAAGCAAATGTTCCCGACCAGAGCTCAGCAAACAGAACCCTATCACAAAACTGGTCAGTAACAGGCAGGCTATTAAAATAAACCTCATGTAATCTTCGCTATGTGTCGTGACATAAGTCGGTGACGCGGCTATCTCAAAGCGCCAGGAGCGACCGCCAATTGATAAATTAGAGGTGTGGAGCAGCACAATACTGTCGGTAAAAAAAGTTTTTCTCTGTAATTATTGTAGGCTGAAATTGATCTGATGCACTAGTAAACAGCAGTTGCTCGGCTGCTGGTGAGCTTTGGTCTATTAGTCGATAAATCAGTCCGTCGGTTTGCTTATGTTGAAATGCGGCCATGACCATATCTCCAATCCGGAAAATGCCCACGATATAACCGGAAATGGCGTTGCGCCGTTGTTCCTGAGTTTGCAGGGGTAAATCGCCGTGATAAAGCGGCTGATACGCCACCAAGCCCTGCTGTGTACCTTGTTCTTGCACTAGTGTGACACGGGAAGTCAGGCTAAGTTCTCCGGTATCGGCCGCACGAGTCAGAGCGGCTAGGCGTTCTGGGCTGGAAGCAAAGTCATAACCCCAGGCTTTTTCATTACCCAGATAAGGCTCAAGAAAAGTGATAGGAACATAATAGGAGCGTTCCTTAGCACGCTGCATATTTTTGTTAATATCTTGCTCGGTAATCTGAAAGCGTGGCTGGCCGTTCTGTTGAAAGCGTTTTTCAAACGCTTCCCGCTCAGAGGCTTGAATAATCGGGGCCCATTCTAGCGCCTGTATGCCCTGTATGTCTTTTAATACCGGCATCGTGTAGCGTTGAAATTTTGATCCGTCAACATGTTCCGATGCGGCATAAAAACTTTCGAGCGAGCGCAACACATTGATATGACGCTGAATCGAGTTTTCTAAGTCGACTTGCAACTCCTGGGCATGCTGATCGAACCTTAGCTTGATTCGTTGGTTGTTAGACACTAGCTCATAAAAAGCGATAGCCGAGGTCAATATAAACATCAGTAGTACCGGAAAAGTAATCCCCCATCGCCTACTGCGCCAGCCTGACTTAGTTGACTGTAGCCAGACCAAGATCAGTGGACTAAAGATAACAATGCCAAATACATCGCCCAGATACCAGCTTCCCCATTGATCCAGAAAAGCTGCGCTCGGTACTAGGCCGAAACTCACTAGCGTAGTCATGGATACTGTCGAATTGATCAAGGCACTGAGCAATCCGCCAAAAACAAAGAACAACACAATCTCTCGCAGCTGGTTCAGCGCATTCGGAAACCCGGCATAGCGTCTGACTAAATAAGCCCCGGCAAGGGCTTGCAGACTTGCTCCGCTGCTGATGATCAGGGTAACCAGTAAGGAACTGAGGTTTCCTGAAAAAAAGCTGGCCGTAGTCGGGTTCAGGCCATTAATCAAAAACGCCCCCAACAGTATGCCTGGCCAAGCACGGTAGCCGTAAATCAAAATGCCGGCTAAGGCAATGCCAGCCGGAGGCCAGTTCAGAGAAGCATAGCCGAAAGAAGACTTCAGCAAATAAGCCAGTTGTCCGGCGAGAAAATAAGCCGCAGCTAAGCCAAGCATCTGTAGTAGCTTGGTTATTGGCATTGTTGTGACGAATATAGAGTTATTTGCTGACATATATGTAGTTAGGAAATTACAAATTTAGTGCTAACTATAACAAGTATCCAGTATGTTTATATCGCAGAGTTTTTTTGTAGTCGCCAGTCTACAGGAGCATGACAAATTTCGCCGTTGAATATGACCAAAACGTGTCTATTGCGGGTTTACCTGGATATGCTCATTTTTATTAAAATGAAAATAAAATAAAAACAGCGTTGACAAGTTAAATTCTCTCTGTATAATTGTCCAGCTCAACCGGGGGTTTACCTCGACGCTCTTTAAAAATATGATCAAAATAATTTGTGTGGGTGCTTGTGATGTGCTGTTTAGGTTAGTAATAAATAGTCGACATGAGAATCTACGTAGATAAGAAATTATAAACGTTTAAATCTGAAGTCGAGCCAAGATTGGCTACTCATCT
>CANNNV010000020.1 GCA_947506155.1 Methylococcaceae bacterium | reverse complement strand
CCCTTACGGGGATACCCTCACGGGTTGACCGCTTGGAAAGACAAGCACCTAATTTTTTAAAGATAGCAAACGCAATAGGAGCTGCATGAGCTGGGTCGGCTAACACCGACGCGCTATCCCTCCCCGACCTAAAGGACGGGGTATCTCGCTCAAAAACTGATGAATAGTAGCACTTTTACCCGACTATCCACTTTTTCTTTATCCACATAACCTATAGAGCCAGGAGTTGATGCCACAAAACGCAATATGGCTTCTTCAGAAGCCATTACCTTGGGAGGACTAATACCGTTAAAATATTGGATATTCCAATAGTCGTCCAGCTCTTCCGGTAACATTGAGAAAAGAACTAGTGAGAAGTTCCGTCGCAAAGGATCGTTGACTGGCAAATTTAATGGAATCCAACGATTTCCTTCCATATCCATTTGACTCTTACGCAGATAAATGAGGTTTAACGCATCAAATGAAAGTGTATTAAGCGGGTTACTTACAGCAGTTATTACAGCGATAGGTTCGACAGCGCCTACCGGAAGCCAGGCACTCAATATAGTAACAACTAGCATGTAGGCGATGTACATGTTCATCAGAACAATATGGCAAAGGACGCTGAGAAGCCGTCTGGCGCTAGTATTTCATTATGCGAACCCAGCTTATAGTCTAATTTCCAAATAATCGGCGGTAAAGGTCTGTAAGCCAGTCCTAACAATCCGACTTGTCCTCTTTTATCCTGTATTTGTTCAAAAAATTCATAACGCCCCACTATAAACCAATGTTGACTTATAGGGGCTACGCTTTGGACAAAACCTTGCTGAGTACTTGGGATATTGGCATGATCACTGGTGCGGTAAACTAATTCACTGCTTAGTTCAAATTTCTTATAAGACCAGGCAACATCAAATCCGGCCAAATAATAACGGGGAGACTGTAAATCATGCAGAACAAAATCAGCAACAGAAACGCCGATCTGCAACGTATCATTGAAGAAATAACGTAAATGTGCGCCCAGTGCATTGTCAAAAGAGTTTTTTGATCGGTGCGGATCAATGTTATCAGTTATATCACCATACACACTATATTCAAGCTGACGATTAATAACATTAACGGAGCCATGCAACATGAGTCCTGAGGCATGAGTGGAGAATAAGTTTTGAGTCGCAACCGGGCGTAAGGTAGTCCAAACCAAGGGCGCTGCATGAATCAGGTTCCATGCGCCGACAGGGGTAAGAAACTTTCCCAGTCGCACCGTCAGATTATTATTCACCAAACTATCGAGATAAAACCGCTCAAAGTCGAATTGGGCATTCTGTAAACCCAACGATTGATGACTGCCTGCACTCAGTAATTCGCCCGCTTCCAATTCCGAAAAAAAATGCAGTCGTGAACCATTATCCCAGGTCAGGAACAAACTAAGATCACTTACCTCGAAACTTCGTGGAGCTGATCGTGGTACGTTGATTTGTGTACTGGCATAGCCGCCAACACGTAATCCGGTGTCGCCCACCAAATAGCCACTACCTAGTCGGTAACCCCCATCGACTTCATTAGCAACTACTATTACGGGTATCAATACCATCGACAATGCAGCTACCAATAAATTAAAAAGGGTAAAAACACGCATAAATGACCAAGCTATTGGAAATATTTTTCAGAAAATCATCGAAGCAAAAATAAATATCGGCTATACAATGAACTTACACTTACAGACTGTTCAAAACGTGCTTAAAGCTAGAGTGCAACACAGTAATTAAGTCGCGTAACAACTTTTAAAACACGGTCTCGGCAACAGTTCCCCCCATAACAATCACTGCCAAGCTCAATTAATTCAAGGCATAGAAGATGATTTTTTTAAAATTAAGAAGTTAATCCATACTTTTTAAGCTTGTACCAAAGTGTGCGCTCACTAATTTTTAGTATACGTGCAGCCTTGGCTTTATTACCGGCAGATTCTGCAAGGGCTTTATTTAAAAATGTCTTTTCTAATGTTGCTATACCGGCTTCCAAATCCAGATCGTCATTATCGACAGCAGACAATACTATGACAGGAAATGCGGTGTACAGTATTTCTTGAGGTAAATGCCTGACGCCTACCTCAACGCCTCGGCTTAAAACAGCCGCACGCTCCATCATATTTTCCAGTTCGCGGACATTGCCAGGCCATGCGTAGCCCATTAATGCCTGAGTAACCTCAGTCGATAGCTTAACAGAACCGCCACCAAGCGATCGTCGATATTTTTTTAAAAAATAATGCGCTAATAAAGGAATGTCTTCCCGTCGTTCCCGCAAAGGCGGTAATTGAATTCCCAACACATTGATACGATAATAAAGATCTTCGCGTAAGCGACCTGCCTGAACAGCATCCAATGGAGCGCGGTTAGTTGCAGCGATAATACGGATATCGATATCTATGCTTTGATTACTACCCAAGCGATCAATACGACTTTCCTGGAGTACGCGTAGCAATTTAGCTTGAATAGATGGGTTCATCTCGGTAATTTCATCTAGAAACAAGGTGCCTTTGTGCGCCAACTCAAATTTACCAACCCGATCCTTATGAGCACCGGTGAAAGCACCGCGAACATAACCAAACAATTCGCTTTCGAGAATATCGGCAGGAATAGCAGCGCAGTTTATAGCAACAAATAAGCCATGACGACCTGAATGAGTATGAATGGCACGTGCTACCAACTCCTTGCCGGTTCCGGTTTCACCGATAATAAATATGCTGGCTTTACTAGGCCCTGCTTGTCGGATCAATTCATATATTTTTTGCATGGCCGGACATTGGCCGACGAACTCCCCCCAGCCTTTATTCATTTCATCGCGCAGGAATTCATTTTCCTGAAGTACTCTGTGTACCTCAAGTGCACGACGAACGACCATTTCAACTTGTGCGACATCCAGTGGACGGATTATAAAATCAAAGGCTCCCAGTTTCATTGCGGCAACTGCATTTTCGACCGTACCGTAGGCAGTCACAACAATCACTGGAATGGTTTGATTTTGGCTACGCAGACTGGCTAATAACTCCAATCCGCTCATACTTGGCATATTAAGATCGGTGATCACTAAATCTATCGGTTTTTCTTGTAATATTTCTAGTGCTGTTTTCCCGTCGAGCGAGGAAAAAACGACACAACCAAATTTACGTAATAATATTTCCAGCACACGGAGTGCATTAGGCTCATCGTCAACTACCAGAACACGCGCACCGTTTAACATGACTTTTCTCCCTGAGAAAATGGTAAAAACAGCGTAAAACACGCACCGCCCAGCTCACTATTATCGGCAGCCAGGCGACCTCGGTGGATGGCAACAATTTGCTGGGTAACCGTTAAGCCAAGACCAATACCACCCTCGCGAGTAGTAAAAAAAGGATCAAACAGGCGAGCACAATTCTCCGGTGGAATACCCGGACCATTATCTTCTATGGTTATTTTTATTGCTGAGATATCCGAATAATCAGTACGTACCCGTATTCGTCCACCAGCCGGAATAATTTGAATGGCATTTAGAATTAAATTTAGAAAAACCTGAACCAGCAATTCCTCATCACATTCTATAATCTCTTTATTTTCAGGTAACAACCAGTCTATCTGTATCGCTTTTTTATGTGCCTGCGTAGCAAGTAACTCGATTACTCGCTGGATGATTTTGGGCAGATTTTTAGGTTGCATATCGGGTTGTCTCGGACTGGCGCAATCCAGCAAGGTTGAAATCAAACGGTTTAGACGGGCGCTTTCTTCAATAATCATTTGCGTCATTTCCCTGCCTTCAGAGCTTAACGCCGTTTCCCATTGCAACATTTGTGCGGTGGTTTGCAAAATACCTAACGGAGTTCGTACTTCGTGTGCCATTATTGCTGCCATTTCGCCAACTACCGCTAATTTAGCGGCATGGATGACTTGTTCACGTGATCGTGCCAAATCATCAATGAGTTGCCCGAAGGCGACACTCAACTCTCGTACCTCTTGTGCACCGGATACCTTGGGGCCAGCATAATCTGACGCTTTTTCGAAGCATTGAACCCAAGCGGTTAAATCCAGCAGGGGCTTGGCAATTCGTCCCGCCACCCATTGAGCAACGCCACCAGCGACCAATCCCGTTATGATAAAAGCGCTGAAAAATAACCACCACAAAGACCAGATAGGTCGAAATGCCTGTTGTGTAGACTTAATAACCAACAATGACCAACCCATATTTGCATAGCCTTGATAACCCTTAGAAACAGCATAACCGACCAATACCGATGAATCAGTTAATGGTTGTCCAGTATGAACAGTGGTACCATTTTGTTCCTGAAACTTCCAGCTGGCAAAGGTATCAGTCAACAGCAGTTTTTGGCTACGCACAGCATCCGACGCAGCTATTGTTCGACCATCGGCATCCATTAGTATCACAAAGCGCTCACCGGCATCAGCACGGCTGGCTTGGTCGAACAACCGAAAAATTTGCCGAAGATCAAATACCCCAAACAGCTGCCCAATATCCCCGGCTGCGTAGTTATCAGGCACGGGAGCCCGGATTAAAAGATCAGCCTGCTCATAGGGAGCCTGTAACTGTAGAGTTTGCAGAAAAACTTCGCCGTTTGGTACTTGTACAGATAACCAGTCGCCCTGCGGCAGAAAGGAACTTCTAGTTAATGCAGGATCTCCGGCGGCGACAATCCGGTTATCTCTATTTAAGTAAAATAAACTTCGATATGCACCCGGATAACCGTGCTCTAATTCCGCCAAAAATTGCGCTAGGCGCTTATCCACGTCGCCAATACGGCCTTCTTGGATAATGTCCAGATGGCTCCATGAATGGACATTTTGTAAACGTTCAAAAACCAACATATCAATTTGTTCCATCAACATGGACGCATCATTTTTAAGACTTCGACCAATTTCAACCTCTAAAGCAACTTTAGACGCATAAAATGAAAGTGCTACTATGGGCACTGTCGCTAGCAGCAAAAGTACCAGAAAAGAAGTTAATAAGATGCGGTGAATGTTCATGAAGCATTATAAAGGCTGTCATTCATACAGCAAAATCACAGCTTAAAAATACCCCGTGTACAGATATTCAAAAGCCTAAGTGCATTCATAAAATAGATGTAATTTTTAGCAAGTTAACGTAAAAACTTAACAGCGCGTAACTACAGCCTTTAAATCTGCTGTAATGATAAGTCCTTACTACCGCTTTGGAAATCAACACTGATCACAAGAGGATTTAATGATTCAATAATTAATTGAATCATTATTTGGGGATTCGTTAATATGTTTTAAAAAAACGACCCGGAAAAATACCGGGCCGAAAACTTAACAGCCATCTTTAAATAAAGTATCCGTTTAGAAATTGCCTAACCCAACGATAGCATTGTTGGTATCAATAGTAACTTCGGCGGAATCACCATATTGGATAAGGGGAATGCCACTCTGAATGCCAACTGTTACTAAATCAATATCGCAAACACCACGACTTGCTTGCAGAAAACCATTGCGATCACTGACCTTGACTTCATACTCGGCAATAACGCCAGATACTCCTCTCTTGGTTGCTGTTTTAATATTATTCAGATCTAAATGACATTCTGCATAATCCACGCCCAAGTTATTACGTAAAACCAAAAACATCGTCGCACTGGTTGCAACAGCAGAATCTGTTACTGCCAGCGCACTGCTGGGTACAGGTATTTTAACTTCTGCCGAAAATTCGGTTTTACTGGTCTGCTGTTCTAATTTAATTTCACCTTGAGCCAAAGGTTCAACACCAGACGTCAAATAGCTCTTGAGTTTGGTTTTGCTACTGGAAGCCAAGTTCCCATGGTTCTCGACGTGATTACTGGCATGGGTTTCAACATGATTTTCATCGTTATTTTTGCCGTGATCATTACCGGCGGTAACTGAAGCAGAAAAAACCAAGGATATAGCCGCCACAAGAATTTTTAACGATAGTGAATCAGTATTTTTATTTAACATAGTTGGTATCTCAAAATTAAGGTTATGTAGCGAATATTTTATTCACTGACAAAATCTATAAAGCATAAGTTGTGCCAAATATTAAGATATTGATCCTATTGACTTATAGTACCAACACTATAAGCAATTACACTCTTATTCTTGCAGTATGTGCAGATAATGTCTGCAATTTTGGTATGAAAATAACTCTCGATGAGTACTCGATTCATATCGGAGTCAAAAATCATGGCTACCTGTTAATGGCCAATAATGGCTCAATTCTGTTGGCCATTGACAAAGTTTCGTGATGACACATTGAGTCGGACTCAGTTTATTACGGCAATGGTTCCACTACGACGGCAAATGGAAATGTTGCTTGAACAAGGCATGCGCTGTGGTGAATCAAAAACAGCAAATACGTGTAAAAATCTGTTGAAATATAAAACAGCTTTGTGGTCCTTTATTGAAACAGAAGGTGTGCAGCCGACGAATAATTTTGCTGAACAACTCATTCGTTCGTATGTGTTATGGCGTAAAAGCAGTTTTGGCACACAGTCAGATCGTGGTGATTTATTCGTAGAACGGATGATGACGGTGACAGACACCTGTAAATTACAAAATCGTAATCGCTATGATTATATCAACTCGGCAGTTGATGCTCATTTAAGAAATAAGCCTGTGCCTTCAATTTTGCCTCAAGAAGAATTAACTGTGACCGACAAAATAGCTGCTTAAGGTAATTGGCTAGGTGAACGGTTACGGTCAGTATCGGCTGCTGATATAAAGGCACTCTGTGAGAGTGCCCAGAAAACACAAGCTACAAACATTGCCACCAGCTGTTTTTCAAATATTGGAACTTGTAGAGCATTGGTTGCAAGTTGTTTATAATCAATGCGTTAGTTGTCAAGTTGGCGCGTATAAGGTAATCGGGTTAACTTATTTCTTGCTTCTTTCGTCTTCCAATGCTTCAGCCAGTTGCTTGGCTGGCAAATAACCGGGAAAGATATTACCTTTTTCGGTAACTATCATCGGCGTACCTTTCACTTCAAAATCATCAGCTAACTGCATATGTTCATCAATCGGATTGTCGCAGGTTTTAACCGGCGGCGTATCGCCTTTTTTTGCTGAAGTTAAAGCGGCTTTGCGATCATCAGCACACCAGACTGATATAGCTTTTTGATAAGAATCAGAACCTTTACCCGCTCTAGGGAAGAATAAATACTGAATGGTAATACCTTCAGCCATATATTGATCAAGTTCAGAATGCAATTTACGACAATAACCGCAGTCTATATCGGTAAAAATGCTGACCGTATATTTGCTAATTTTAGGCTTGAATACGATCATCTTGTCCTGACCAAGCTTATCTAAAGCCTGTTTACGGGCGCCGCCAAGTTTCCCTTCTGTTAAATCAGTGCGCGCAGCCACATCAACCAGATGACCCTGGATCAAATATTTACCATCATTGGAAACATAAAAAATATTGCCGCCCACGGTAGCTTCAAATAACCCGCTAATTTCAGAAGGCTTAACTGAACCTACTTTGACTGACGGCATGGATTTGGCCAATGCCGCACGTATCGCAGACTCATCGGCTTGCGCGACCGACAAGCTCAGACCGAGCAGTGACAAAGCGGCAATCTTAATAACTTTTTTCATGATATTCCTGTGTTAATTTGTAAAAATCCAAAACAATAAATCTTGCGCCTGAATCAAAATAAGCGATCAACGTCCATAAACATTGCCAAAGCCATTAAGGATACCAGTAAGGCAATGCCGATTTGTTGGAAAAACAGCTGTATCCTTTCCGAAACAGGGCTGCCTTTAAGGCCTTCTATTGCAAAAAACAATAGATGTCCACCATCTAACACCGGTATCGGCAATAAATTTAAGACACCTAAACTGACGCTGACTAGGGCCATGAACTTCATAAAAGGCACGAGTCCCATGGTCGCAGACTGTCCTGCGTACTGAGCTATGCTGATAGGACCACTTAAATTATCTACAGAAGCCTTGCCGATCAGCATCTTGCCGATCATTTTCAAGCTGGTAATCGAATAATAATAAGTGGTTTCAAAAGCAACCGGTACCGCAGCCCAAGGCGACAAGACATAATCAACAGTGACCGACTTCATCAAATCTTCGGGAATATAAACGGAGGCGCCGACTTTACCCTCGGTTAGCTGCCCAACCACCACTTTTTGGGGCGTAATAACTACTGGCAAACGTACCCCTTCGCGCTCAATCACCAGCTTTATTTCAACTTCGGCGTGATTTTTTACGATACCTACCCATTGCATCCAGTCATTGATGACTACTTGATCGGCACTAACAATCAAATCGCCTTGTTGCAAACCGGAGGCTAATGCCGGGCTGCCAGGCAGTACTTTTCCGACAATGGCTTGTAAAGTGGGCGACCAAGGTTTAAAGCCCAATCGCTGATAGAGCACATCCGGATTTTGGCTGTCTTGATCAGACAGCTTTAATAATCTAATGTTTTGCTGATCATCGCTGGTTTTTACTTGAACCTTGATATTTTGTTCACCCTCCAGCGCCGAAGACACAACGACGGTCATCGCTTCAGTCCAAGTTGGCGTGAGCTTGTCATTAACCGAGATAATCTGGTCGCCTTCAACAAAACCTGCTGCGGCAGCCAATGTGCCGTGCTCTATCGTGCCGAGTATCGGTTTAATGCCGGTCTCGCCTATCACCAGCACGCTCCAGAACAAGGCAACAGCAAGTATTAGATTAAACACCGGACCTGCGGCAACGATCGCGGTTCTGGCCCATAACGGTTGGCGATTAAAGGCAAACGGCAAATCAGCTTGCAAAACTTTACCTTCCCGCTCATCAACCATCTTGACATAGCCGCCCAGAGGAATTGCGGACAACACATATTCTGTCGCATCGGGGGTTTTCTGATAAGCGTATAACACCTTGCCAAAGCCAATTGAAAACCGGAGCACTTTTACCCCGACTTTACGCGCCACCCAAAAATGCCCGAATTCATGAATTGAAACCAGAATACTGATCGCGACCAAAAAATAGAACAACGTATGCAGAAAATCCATTAATGCTATAACTCGGCAATTATCTGTCTCGACACTAACCGGGCTTGCCGATCTGCTGCCAAAATAATGTCCAGGGTATCGGCTACGGTGGCTTCGAATTGCTGCATGCAGCGTTCGATAATCACTGGAATATCGGTAAACCGGACTGTTTCATTTAAAAATGCCTCGACGGCAATTTCATTAGCTGCGTTTAAAATCGTCGGCATGATGCCACCTGCAGCAATGGCATCATAGGCCAGACGCAAACAGGGAAATCGTTCCAGATCGGGTTCTTGAAAATCCATACGCCCGACCTCAAAAATATCCAGTGGCGCAACACCCGAATCAAAACGATCCGGCCAGGCCATCGAATAAGCAATCGGCACGCGCATATCCGGATTACCCATTTGCGCCAAAACCGTTCCATCGACATAATCCACCATCGAATGGATAACGCTTTGCGGATGAATGACTACCTGAATTTGATCCGGGGTCATGTCGAATAAAATGCACGCCTCAATCATTTCTAGGCCTTTATTCATCATGGTTGCTGAATCCACCGATATTTTTCTGCCCATATCCCAATTAGGGTGAGCTACGGCTTGATCGGGGGTAACATGGATCAACTGATCAACCGGCGTTTCCCGAAAAGGGCCACCTGAAGCAGTCAATAAGATACGCCGTACCTGCTTTGCCTGCATACCGGTTTTATAACCGGCTGGCATGCACTGGAATATCGCATTATGCTCGCTATCTATTGGCAGCAGTTGCGCTCCGGAATCGCTGACGGCTTGCATGAAAATAGCTCCCGACATGACCAGCGCTTCTTTATTGGCCAGCAAAATAATTTTACCGGCTTTTGCTGCAGCCAGACTCGGCAACAAACCCGCTGCACCGACAATCGCCGCCATGACCGAATCGACAGCGTCGAGCGTAGCAACCTGCTCCAGTGCTTTAGCGCCGGACAGCACTTTTATATCCGACATCGGCGTGTTTTGAATTTTTTCGGCAAAAATTTTCGCTTTATGTTCATCAACGATAACAACAACTTCAGGGTGATGATCCTGACATTGTTCATAGAGAACTTCAATATTGGTATTGGCCGTTAACGCGATAACCTTATACAAACTGGGATGCCGAGCCACCACATCTAAAGTGCTGACACCAATTGAGCCTGTCGCGCCGAGTATACATATGCCTTTCATGACATAAGTCCAATGACAACAATACCGGCGTAAAAAAATGGAGCGGCAGCAATCAAGCTATCAATTCTGTCCAGTATGCCGCCGTGACCGGGCAACAAGGAACCGGTATCTTTAACGCCGCGCTGACGCTTAACTACGCTAAAAAACAAATCGCCATAAATCGAAATTAACACCGTCAATATAGACAGCAGTACAAAATCGGATACTCTCATCCAGTTAAAGCCATCGATATAACTGTAATAGCCGATAAAAGCAATCGCCCAAAGCGTACCGGCCAGTAAAGCACCGTACATGCCTTGTACAGTTTTGCCAGGGCTGATTTCGGGTGACAACTTGGTTTTACCAAACTTTTTGCCAGCAAAATAAGCGGCAATATCCGCCACCCAGATCAAGATCAGAAAATAGAGTGTCATTTCTGAGCCATAAAAAGCTCTTAACCGACTCAAAAACAACCAAGTTGTAAATAAAATCAACCAACCGATCAATACCTTATAGCGTGACTTTAGTTTTAGATTTAAAACACCTTCGGGCGCATTCCTAATTAACAGCATGGTCAATATCCAGAACAATACCGGCGCTACCACCAGCCATTCCAAAGCGCCAGAGTAATCCCTGACATCTGGCCAATCTAGCACCTGAGCCGCCAACTCCAAAAATTGCGTCCAAAAATGCAGCCAAAACATCGGCAGTATCAACGCCAATAAAAACAAACTACGCTTAAGCAGCGAATTAATACCGATCAGATTAGTCCACTCCCAGGCAGCTAATAATGTGATTAACCCAATCAGCAACGAAAAATACTCCGAAGGCAGCTGAAAAACAGCAACAACAACCAGAGGAACCAGAATTAATGCGGTAATAATACGCTGTAGTAACATTTTGATTATTATGTAAAGTTAAAAATATGTAAGGGCAACATCGATGAGTTGCCCTTATGTTAACGTTAGCAGTTGTTCTCCGGTATGACCAAAGCGTCTTTGCCTGCCTTTAAAGCTCTTGATAGCTTCTTCCAATGAAGCCTGATCAAAATCCGGCCATAAAGTCTCGGTAAAATACAATTCTGTATAAGCGAGTTGCCATAACAAAAAATTACTAACACGTTGTTCGCCGCCGGTTCTGATAAATAAATCCGGTTCCGGCAGATCCGTAGTTGATAAATGTCGAGAAATCAGTTCCTCGCTGACGTCCTGATTTTTCAATTCTCCTGCGGCTATTTTTCCTGCAACTGTCTGTAGTGCCTGGCACATATCCCAATGCCCGCCATAATTTGCCGCGATAACCAGGGTTAAAGCGCTATTATCTTTAGTTCTAGCCTCACCTTCAGTCATCTTGCTCTGTAACTTCTCAGGAAATCGTGTTCTTTCACCAATGAAGCGTAAGCGGATATTATTACGATCCAAGATATTAATTTCTCTTTGCAGAGTCACTGTAAACAACCCCATTAACAAAGAAACTTCTTCTTCAGGTCTCCGCCAGTTTTCACTGCTAAAAGCAAATAAGGTTAAGACCTCAATCTTCTTTTTCGCGCAGTATTCCACAACTTTTCTAACCGCCTTAACGCCAGCGCGATGACCAAAAGCACGAGGCATAAAACGTTGCTGTGCCCAGCGGCCATTACCATCCATGATAATAGCGATATGACGCGGATTACCCTCGTTCCCAGACTGCAGGGTGAGCGTCGTTGTTGACTCTAAACTATTACCGTCATCCGTAGCCATGGCTTAGTCCGATTACATCGACAATAAATCAGCTTCTTTGGCTTCCAGCAATTTTTCCACGTCTTTTATAAACTGATCAGTCAATTTTTGAATTTTTTCTTCAGCTGCATGCGCCTCATCTTCGGAAATTGTTTTTTCCTTTAAGGCTTCTTTTATCGTTGAATTAGCATCACGACGAATATTCCGGATTGCAACCCGACCATTTTCCGCTTCATTCTTGACCACTTTAACTAGGCTACGACGACGTTCTTCAGTCAATGCCGGCAACGGGATACGAATCACCATGCCATTAGTCGAGGGATTCAAGCCCAGGTCTGATTTAAGAATGGCTTTTTCAATAGCCTGTACCATACCTTTTTCCCAAGGGGTAATAGTCAAAGTACGCGCGTCTTCAACCGCAATATTGGCAACGCCTGATAACGGCGAATCGGTACCGTAGTAAGAAACACTAATTTGTTCCAACAAACTAGGATGAGCCCTGCCTGTTCTTATTTTTGAAAACTCGTGTTTTAAAGCATCAATACTTTTGCTCATCCGAGTTGAAGCATCTTGTTGAATATCACTAATCATTATTTGTTCCTCGTTCAATAAGAGAGCCTATTTCTTCGCCCATCATCAATCTCATGACGGCCCCTTGCTCAAAAATATTCATTACTCGCATCGGTACATTATTATCCCGGCATAATACCAGTGCCGTTGTGTCCATCACATTGAGACGCTGATCTAGCGCTTCGTCATAAGTTAATCGTGCATAAAACCTAGCAGTCGGATCTTTTTTAGGATCGGCTGAATAAACACCTTCGACTTTAGTCGCCTTAATCATCAATTCGGCATTGATTTCAATCGCCCTGAGACTGGCAGCGGAATCGGTGGTAAAAAAAGGATTTCCGGTACCTGCGGCAAAAATGACAACCCGACCTTTTTCCAAATGCCTGACCGCCCTGCGCCTAATATAATCTTCACAGACTTGGTTGATTTTCAGTGCCGACATCACCCTGACCGGCTGTCCATGAGACTCCAGCGCATCCTGCATGGCTAGTGCATTAATAACCGTCGCCAGCATGCCCATCTGATCACTGGTTACTCGGTCCAGGCCTTCTGATGCTTTTTCAGCACCACGTAAAATATTACCGCCACCGATAACCAAACCAACTTCAATGCCGATATCGCATAACTCTTTAATTTCAATTGCAAGACGATTAACAATATCGGCATCAATACTAGCACCGGTTTCGCTCATTAAAGCCTCACCGCTTAGCTTAAGCAAAATTCTCTGGCAAATTGTTTTAGTCATTTTAATTATCGGGGACTGGTGTTTAAGACGAAAAACGAAAGGTCAAAGCAAAAAAATCTTGAACCTTCTGCCTTTTACCTGAAATTAACTACCTCTAACTTGCGCCATTACTTCTTCAGCGAAGTTTTCTTCTTTCTTTTCAATGCCTTCTCCGACTTCCAAACGAGCAAAACGAATAACACTGTTATCTTTTGCTGCCAGTAATTTAGCAACAGTCAGTTTATCGTCCTTAATAAAAGGCTGGCCTAACAAAGTGATTTCAGCCAAAAATTTACTGATACGACCGACGACCATTTTCTCGATAATGTCAGCCGGTTTTCCGCTTTCAGCAGCCTGTGCGGAGAAAATTTCTTTCTCTTTTTCAATCAGTTCGGGTGACACTTGCTCATCAGAAACACAAGTCGGCTTGCTAGCTGCAATATGCATCGCAATATCTTTGCCTAATTCAGCATCTGCTTTAGCTAATTCAATGACCACGCCAATTTTATTGCCGTGCAAATAACAGGCTGTGCCACCTGTAGCGGTTTGATATTTATGGAAGCGTCTGATGGTAATATTTTCACCTAATCGGGCAACTAAACCACGACGCACTTCATCGACAATAGTGCCATCAGCCAAAGTCATAGCCAGCAACTGCTCTTCGGTTTCAATATCGGAATTTAATAAAGCGACCGTTACATTATTGACGAAATTGACAAAATCATCCGCCTTCGCAACGAAATCAGTCTCGCAATTCACATCAACTATCGCAACTGCTTTTCCATCATCACTCACTTTAGCGCCGATAATACCTTCAGCAGCAATACGACCAGATTTTTTATCTGCCTTGGCCAGTCCGGATTTACGCATATTTTCAATAGCTAATTCCATGTCGCCATTGGCTTCAACCAATGCTTTTTTACATTCCATCATACCGGAAGCCGTTCTTTCACGCAGTTCCTTAACCATTGCTGCACTAATAGTAATACTCATTCTTTGCTTTCCTAATATATTCATCACTGTAAAAACGCCCCCGTGAGGAGGCGTTTTTGCCTAAACTTTATGCGCTTCAAAAATAAGATTATCTCTTATTCAGCAGCTTCTTCAACGAAATCATCGGCTTTTGCTGACAAGCCTAAACTTGCTGTTTTAGCTTCCATAACGGCTGCAGAAACGCTTTCGCAATAGAGCTTAACCGCACGAATTGAATCATCATTACCAGGAATAATGTAATCAATTTGTTCTGGTGAGTTATTCGAATCAACAATACCAACGACAGGAATGCCTAATTTCTTAGCTTCGCTGATCGCATTTTTTTCATAACCGACGTCCAGGATAAAAATCACGTCAGGCACGCCTTTCATGTCTTTAATTCCACCCAGACTGCGCTCTAGCTTTTCAAGTTCGCGTTCCATACCCAACGCTTCTTTCTTTGCAAAACGTTGATAAAGCGTACCGTCAGCTTTCATCGCTTCCAGTTCTTTAAGGCGATTAATTGATTTCTTAATGGTTTTGAAGTTTGTCAACATACCGCCTAACCAGCGATGATTAACATAAGGCATACCGCAACGGGCAGCTTCTTCAGCAACCACTTTACGTGCTGCTTTCTTGGTACCAACAAACAGGACCGTGCCCTTGTTTGCTGTCATCTGACCTAGATAATTCATTGCGTCATTAAACATTGGCAGCGTTTTTTCCAGATCAATGATATGGATTTTGTTACGTGAACCGAACAGGTACGTAGCCATTTTCGGATTCCAATAACGTGTTTGATGGCCAAAATGGACACCCGCTTCAAGCATTTGACGCATAGATACTGCAGACATGTATTCTCCTAAGATTAAATATTCGGAACTCGTGTTCCGAGTTGGGTTACGCCTCCACCTATCCCGCCTGAAAACCCGCTACAACCCTTAGCATTAAAGCCAAGTTGTGCCGGCACCCTTCCAAACGTGACGATAAGCGTGAGTATTAGTTCGAAAACGAACTTGCCTTTATACCATAATTACTTTTTTACAACAAGCCGATCTCTGCTAAAATGACTCCATTACGTACGTACAAGGCGCTAAAATGTCGGATTACGCTGCGCCAACCTGAACTACTTGCACCTGAGTTTTTATGAGCATAATTATTAAAACCGAAACTGAAATCGACAAAATGCGTGTTGCCGGAAAGCTGGCTGCTGAAGTGTTAGAGATGATTGAACCCTATGTAGTTCCAGGTGTTACTACTGACGAACTTAATCAAATTTGCCATGATTACATGGTTGATATTCAACAAGTCATACCTGCACCACTCAATTACCACGGTTTTCCAAAATCAATTTGCACATCGGTCAACCAGCAAATTTGCCACGGCATTCCCAGTGATAAAAAACTTAAATCAGGCGACATCATTAATATCGACATCACCGTCATTAAGGATGACTACCACGGTGACACCAGTAAAATGTTTTGTGTCGGCGAAGTAAGTCCGCACGCCAAACGCCTGATTAAAATAACTCAGGAAGCTATGTTTTTAGGCATCGAACAGGTAAAGCCGGGAGCTAGATTAGGCGATATCGGGCATGCCATACAAAAACATGCTGAAAGCAACCGCTACTCAGTCGTCAGAGAATTTTGCGGCCACGGTATCGGCAAAGATTTTCATGAAGAACCACAAGTGCTGCATTATGGCAAAGTTGGAACCGGTGAAATCCTTGAGCAAGGCATGATCTTAACCATTGAACCCATGATCAATCTCGGTAAACGGCATATGAAAGTGCTGCCCGATAGCTGGACTGCAGTGACTAAGGATAGAAGTCTATCCGCACAATGGGAACATATGTTACTGGTCACCCATAACGGCTATGAGATTCTGACGTTACGCCAGGAAGAAATGTGACTGTAAACAACTCGACTGCACCTGAAAAATTCCCGGACGCCCTGATGCTGCCATTAATTTTTACAAAAACAGACAGTCTGCAACAATTTAAACAACTGCTAAAAGAAAAAGACATTGAACTGCGGCAAAAATTCAACCCGCACAAATCAGTTTCCAAGTTACTGAAAGAAAAATCTGATTTTATAGATAAAATTTTAAATTGCTGCTGGCAGCATTTTCTCGGTGAACACGCAACTCAGCTTAGTTTGTGCGCCGTTGGTGGCTATGGCAGAAGAGAGCTGTTTCCCTATTCCGATGTCGATATCGTCGTTTTATTGGATACTGAAGATACCTGTCATTACCAGGAAGCTTTGGCAAATTTCTTTACCTTCCTGTGGGATATCGGTTTAAAACCGGGACAAAGCGTACGCACCATCACGCAATGCGTTGAGGCAGCACTCAGCGATCAAACCATTATTACCAGTCTAATGGAAAATCGGCTGATTAGCGGCAACACTACCCTACATAAAAGCCTTAATCAGCAGATCACGCCAGACAAAATCTGGCCATCGGACCAGTTTTTTGCCGCCAAAATGGATGAGCAAAAGCAGCGCTATGCCAAATTCCATGATACCGCCTACAATCTCGAACCCAACATTAAGGAAGGCCCCGGCGGCTTGCGTGATAGACAAGTCATCGCCTGGGTATTTAAACGCCATTACAACTCCTCGACACTCAAGGAGTTAATTAAATATGATTTTTTACCCGAGTCTGAATACCTGGAACTGGTTGCAGCGCTTGAAGTGCTCTGGCGAATTCGTTATGCACTGCATCTTTTAACCAACCGCTGTGAAGATCGATTAGTTTTTGATTATCAGCGCGATCTTGCTCAACAATTTGGTTTCAGCAGCGAACATCAGCAATATAATCAAGATGTTGAACAATTCATGCAGTTTTATTTTAAAACCGTATTGGGACTTGAGCGCCTCAATGAAATGCTGCTGCAATTATTCAATGAGCGCTTCGTTTCAGGAGACGTTGTTTACAAATCCATTCCACTTAACGATAAATTCGTCGTCATCAACGGTTATCTTGAAGCGGTTAATAACGATATTTTCGAACGACACCCACTGGCCCTGCTGGAACTTTTCTTGGTTCTGGAGCAGAACTCATCGATCAAAGGCGTCAGGGCAACAACCATACGCCTGATTCGGAAAAATCTGCATTTAATTGATGACGAGTTTCGACACAATAAAGCGGCGAACCGCCTTTTTATAGAAGCTTTTCGCCAACCAGGTGGCATCACTGATCAATTAAGACGCATGAACCGCTACGGCGTTTTGGCCGCCTACATTCCCTGCTTTGCCAATATTGTCGCTCGGATGCAATATGATTTGTTTCATATCTATACTGTGGATGAGCACACTTTGTTTGTGATTCGAAACTTACGCCGCTTTGCCTTGGAAAAGCACCTTGATGAACTGCCGTTCTGCAATGACATTTTTCTGATGATTGCAAAACCGGAACTACTGTATCTTGCCGGTTTATTTCATGACATAGCTAAAGGCAGGAGCGGCGACCATTCTGTGATTGGCGAAGAAATTACCCTGAAATTCTGCATACAGCATGATCTTTCCGCGCATGATACCAAGTTGCTCTGTTGGCTGGTGCGCCATCATCTGATCATGTCGATGACGGCGCAGCGAAAAGACATCAGCGACCCAGATGTCATTCATCAATTCGCACTCACCGTAGGTAGTATTGAATACTTGAATTACTTGTACCTACTGACGGTGGCCGACATTCGTGCCACCAATCCCGAATTGTGGAACGCTTGGAAAGATGCACTGTTAAAAGAGCTCTATTCAGTGACTTATAGCGCCTTGCACCGAGGTTTACAAAATCCGGTCGCATTGGCAGACCGCCTAGTTGAAAACAAAAAAGAAGCCAAAGACCAACTGATCAAGCTCGGCATAGCGGAACCTGTTATCCTCAAATCCTGGCAACATACTGGTGACGATTATTTCTTAAGGTATTCGGCGGATGAAATCGCTTGGCATACCATTGCGATAGCATCGTCTAAAGAAGATCAGTTGCCTCTGGTTTTATTGCGCCCACAAACCCAACGCGGCAGTGCCGAAGTGTTTGTTTACGCCAAAAATGAAGAAGCTATTTTTTCGCTCAGCACTGCGACACTAGACCAGCTCGGACTTACCATTCTTGATGCCAGAATCATGACCACGACCGATAATTATGTGCTTAATAGTTTTCTGGTTCTCGAGCAATCGGGAGAACCAATTAATGAGCTGTTCAGGGAAGTGCATATTTGCACTCTGCTCCGTCATAATCTGCTGCATCACGAAGTGAAACAACATAAAAACATTCATCGCCAATCAAGACAAGCTAAACATTTCCCTATTCCTACCCACATTAAATTTCATGCAGACCCGTTAAACAGACACACCATCATTGAACTGATTACCACTGATCATGCAGGCCTTTTATCGAAAATAGGTCGCGCCTTTGTACAAAAAAACATTCATCTACATAGCGCGAAAATATCTACCATCGGCAGCCGGGCGGAAGACATGTTTTATATCACCGATAACCAGTCACAGCCGATCACAGACTCGGGCCAACAACAACAAATACGCGAAGAAATTTTAAACGTTTTAGGCACTACAAGATTAAATTAGCTTAATGATCGGATCAGAATCTTGAAAATGATCTCCAGCCATAATAAGCGATATAGCTATAACCAAGCACCGGGATGAAAAACGCCTGCTGTATGCCGATCTGATCAGCGAAAAAACCTTGCACCACGGGAAGAATAGCGCCGCCGACGATGGCGGCGCAAAGTATGCCCGAACCTTGCCCGGTATGTTTGCCTAGACCGCTAAGCGCCAGTGAAAAGATCGTTGGAAACATGATCGAATTGAACAAGCCTACCGCAAGTATCGTCCACATCGCAATAGAACCGCTGCCCAGCATGGTCATTAAAACCAGCAGCGCCGCCATCACCGCATTAAAAGCCAGTACCTTGCCGGGCTGGATTGTTTGCATGACGCCAGCACCAATAAAGCGCCCGATCATCGCGCCACCCCAATAAAACGACACATACTTTCCAGCCTGTTGTTCTGTCAAGCCTGCAATATCAGCTTCCCCCAGAAAATTAATCAGAAAACTGCCTATCGACACTTCGCTGCCGACATACACAAATATGCCGATTGCGCCCAACACCAAATGCTTATGAGCCCAAGCGCTATCGTCACTGCCTGACATTTGGGTATCGGCAGCGTCAATATCGGGTAATTTAATCAGCGCAAAAATAGCGGCAATAAAAAACAAAACCGCAGCCAGCAATAAATAAGGATTTTGTACAGCGGCCGCTTGTGCTGCCTGATACGTCGATAATTCATCGGCGTTTAGCAGTTTAAGCTGATCGACTGTTTTAACCGCCGTGTCGAGAATGAATAACGCGCCCAAATAAGGCGCAATAGTTGTTCCCAGCGAATTAAAGGCCTGAGTCAACGTTAACCGACTGGAAGCGGTGCTTGGCTTGCCCAACAGGGTGACATACGGATTAGCCGCGACCTGCAACAAGGTAATGCCGGAAGCCAATACAAAAAATGCGCCCAAAAATAACGGATAGGACGGTAAACTTGCCGCCGGATAAAACAGCAAACAGCCGCTGCCGGCGAGGCTTAATCCGGCAATAATGCCGCCTTTATAAGCGATTTTTTTAACCAAATAACCGCTGGGCACGGACACAACAAAGTAGGCTGCAAAAAAACAAAACTGAACCAGCATAGCCTCGGTGTAATTCAGGGTAAACACCGACTTTAAATGCGGAATCAAAATATCATTCAAACTGGTGATAAATCCCCAAATAAAAAACAGCGATGTTAGCAGCGTGAGTGAGCCTTTGTCATGGTTCATAGCCTTATTTAAGCACCGTAAAACCAACTGTTTCCTTGCCTACCATGACCTTGAAATCTCCCGGCTCAACAACCCGCTTAAGATCAACGCCGATAAACGACAAATCATACGGTGTTAAAGTAAAGCGTAACGATTCAGTTTGGCCGGGAGTTAACTCGACTTTTTTAAAGGCTTTGAGCTGTTTGTTTGGACGCGTTACTGACGCGGCTACATCATTGATATAAACCAACACCACTTCCTTGCCGGTTATCGCGCCAGTATTTTTAACGTTCACGCTGACGATAATATTTTCACCGCTATGAATCCGGTCTTTTTCCAGCTTTAACGCGCTGGTTGCAAACGAGCTATAGCTTAAGCCATGAGCAAATGGATACAGCGGATGGTAAACATTCGATTCAAACGACTCGATCGGTTTGTAATCATAGCTAGTAAAACCGTTGGTGTTACGCGGGTAGGAAATCGGCAATTTGCCGTTAGGGTTATAATCGCCGTACAAAATATCGGCTATCGCCTCGCCGCCTTCCATGCCGGGCAAAAAGCCCAAGACAACCCCGGAAACCTGTTCCGCAATCGAGGTGATAATGCGCGGCCTACCACCTAACGTTAGCAAAACCACTGGCTTTCCCGTCGCAATCGCGGTCTGTGCAAGTTCTATCTGAACCTGGTCGAGCGCTAAGGATTCAATATTGCCCACGGTTTCGGTATAAGGCTGTTCGCCCAGACTGAGCAAAATAACATCGTGGTTTTCGGCTTCCTCCAACACTTTTTGACGGTCGCCTTCGATATACGTCACCTGGCCGGCGGCTTTTTTTTGTATGGCTTGCAGAACCGTCAGTTTGTCTTTGGGATACAACTCCTCGGCAGCGCCCTGCCAGGTAATGGTCCAGCCGCCATTCATTGCGCTCAACAAATTGGCAGTAGGTCCGGTCACTAAAATCCTGGCGTCTTTTTTTAACGGCAGAATATGCTGCTCGTTTTTAGCCAGAACAATAGACTCCCGCGCCGCTAGTCGGTTGGTTGCTAGCGCGTCGGCGGTCGCGAAATTACCTTCCACAGCCAGCAACGGTTTAGGTTCGAACAAGCCAGCCTGATACTTGACCGTCAATATTCGCGACACCGCTTCATCGATACGGGATAAAGGCACATCACCCGATTTGACCAGCTCAAGCAGCAAATCATAAAAGGAAAAATCAAACGGCACCATGCTCATGTCGATGCCAGCCATCACCGCAATTTTAACGGCTTCCTTTTCCGACGCAGCCAGCTTGTCCCGGGTATAAAGCCGCTTGATGTCTTCCCAATCGGACACCGTAAAGCCTTTAAAGCCCAGTTCGCCGCGTAAAATCGTGGTCAAATAATGATAGTTTGCATGCCCCGGAATGCCGTCAACTTCAGCCGAATTGACCATGATCGTCGGTGAGCCGGCTTTTATGCCGGCGGCAAACGTCGGCAGGAAATACTCGCGCAGCGTCCGTTCACCTATCCAGGCTGGCGTCCTGTCCTTGCCGTTCAAGGGGTAACTGTAACCCACATAATGTTTTAAACAGGTCGGCGCTTTAGCGGCGGCGGAAAAATCATCGCCTTGATGACCTTTAATATAAGACGTGCCCATCACCGTCGCCAGATGCACATCTTCACCAAAAGTTTCCCACAAGCGCGGCCACAGCGGTTGACGGCCTATATCCATCACCGTGGAAAAATTCCATTGCAAGCCGGACGCGCGAACTTCTCTGGCGGTGATTTCGCCTTCCTTAAACGAAAGATCGGGATTGAAGGTTGCCGCCATATTAATAGCCTGCGGAAACAACACCGAATTTTGCGTATAGGTCGCGCCATGAATGGCATCTATCCCGTAAATGACCGGAATTTTCAACCGGGTTTTTGCCGCCGCTGCCTGCACGGTGCCGGTCATCTTTCGCCAAACATCAATGGATTGTGCTTTATTATCCGGGGTGAATGGGGTATTAAGAATAGAACCGACATGATGGTTTAACACCGCCTCGTTCAATTTGACAGGATCAATTTGATCCTCAGTCTGTTGTTCTTTAGGAATGCCAATCACGGTGAAATCAACCTGCGTCATCTGCCCCACTTTTTCTTCCAGCGTCATTTGAGACAACAAATGTTTGACCTTAGCTTCTATTTCTTGTGCATTCACAGTACGCCCCGATATAAAAAATAGAGTGATAATTAAAACGATAGATTTTGTTTGCAACTTGTTATGCTTCGCGTGTATGGCTTGTTTAAGACGAGTATTCTAAGCTGTATTTTGGCCTTACTACAAAAAATTGTCCGTAGACCGACCATTTGGGTAACCCTGACGCATGATATGAAAATCACTTAAAACGCAACTCACTGCATCGCATATAATATCCCTTCGTCATAATTTTATAAAAATTTTCAGCAAGATAATTCATGAGTAAACCTAGCAAACGTCCTAATCTGGAAGAACGAAAAATCCATAAAAAAAACGTTTAGCCGCCGAAAAATTTCTGCGAGAGCAGCAGAAAAAAGACGGTACTTACCAGGTTCAAACCGGTATTTCCAATACGATCAGTCCTTTTAAAATGGTGGATGAGGAGCGACAGGGCCGTGAAGAGGATGTAGGTGCTAAGCTGAACATTTTTCGGGCGATGTTACCAATCTGGCTAAAGCACTTGTCTAAATTGAAGGATCCACGCCAAGCCGAAAAACTCAACAACCACCAGCTAAAGCTGGTGGGTTAGATCTATCGACTAAAGTCGGGATACGGGTCGCAAGACCCGTCTATGTTTCTGTCCTAAAATCATCATCGCCTTTAGGTTCAAAGTGGTGTTCCAGGTAATTTTTAATCATTTCTTCGGTCAACTCACAGGACGTTGCGCAAAAGCAACCTCTTGCCCAAAAATTCCGCCCCCAATAGCGCTTCTTTAAATCGAGAAAGCTTTCAAACAATTTCATGGAACTTCTTCCCTTAATTCGCCTCATTATCTCACTGGGCGCCATGTTTGGCGGCGCGGATAATAATATGTGAACATGATCCTGACTGAACTCCCCTTTATAATTTCTATTTCAAAGGCTTCGCAGGTTTGCCTGATCAATTCTCGAACTTTCAAGCCAACATCACCTTTCAACACCTTGTAACGATATTTTGTAACAAACACAAAATGGTATTGGATTTTAAAAACCGTGTGGCTTCCATAACGATAATCCATAAATTCCCTCTCTTTTCTTACTTTTGGATTATCATAACTCAGAAATCATAGACAAATCTAACCGCCTAAAAGGCGGTGGTTTTAACCTTGCTACGGACTAATTAATAAAGTCGAATTTGGGCTCAATATTTACACATGATTACAGATTTAACCCACTACCCAATGGAGATAGGCTTATCGGAAGTAATCAAGATCGAGGATGTTAAAGGAGACTACTTAGATTGAGTGGCTTTGGTTAAAGCAAATAGTACCACTAAATTCAATGGCAGATTTTTGTATTTCGAGGGATGTTTTCAGCATTGGGGCGACCCTTAAGCAGGTCGCCCAGATAGCGTAAGTATATTCCCACGCCATACTGCTGCTTTTCTTTGCTGGGTCGATTTAACCATCTCGTAGGACGGTATAAAGCAAATGATGCTTGCTAGACCAGTTGAGTAATCGGGGGAGATAGCGCTGTTAAAAAATTAATTGCGTCGACCATTTTTACCGGCAGTCGTATCTTCAAATTTAACTTTTAATGGTTTTCCGCAATAGAGATTACCATCCAGAGCAGCTATTGCAGCTCTTGCTTCATGGCCTTCCATTCCGATGAAGCCGAAGCCTCGACATTTTCCGCTAAATATATCGGAAACCAGTTGAATAGAGCGGACTTTTCCGTATTCAGAAAATAAAGCCTGTACAGTTTCCTCAGTGGCTTCGCTAGGTAAGTTTCCTACAAAAATTCGTTTCAAAAGACATGTCCTAAATTCGGGGGTGAGTTGATTGTCCGGGTTAACCGGTTATGCCACAACCCCACGCTATTAAACGCAGGGTTGGGTATTGAAAAGTAAGACGAATCTACGCTGCGCTTACTTGTGATGCTTGTGGGCCTTTAGGTCCTGATTCTACATCATACTTAACCGCTTGGCCTTCAGCCAGGGTACGGTAACCGCCGTCGCTTGCGATTGCAGAAAAATGTACAAATACATCTGCGCTACCATCGCTAGGCGAAATAAAACCAAAGCCTTTAGACTCGTTAAACCACTTAACAGTACCTGTTGCCATATAACACCTATATAAATCAATGAAGAGTTTGATTGCAAATCATGCTTGGCAATTTTAAAGAGAAAAGCGAATGGAATTTCTGAAAAGTGCTGAATAACATGCAAAACCTAAGTAGACGTCTCACTTTTATGTGGAGTACAGCCTACCAGAATTAACATTATAATAGTTAAACCCGAGTTTAGCCATTGAAAAGTTAGAAAGTGTAATTTTCATCCAGGATAATAAGACCATATTTATGAGACAGACGTTGGCGGACAGATTGCTGAAGCGTGGTGTCTGGGTATCAAAGCATTGGGCTTGTGATGCCAAAGCGGTGGTCGAAATAAGGTGTGTAGAGGCTACACTCAGGGAATGAAATTTAGGTTAGTGAAATAACACTGCTCTATGTTTACGATATAAAAGGAAATACCCCCTTTAATTGTAAGTTAGGTGGGGGATTGTTTCGTTATAATATTTGAACACTTAATTGTAAGATTCAAGATTATGGCCAGACATAACAACAATTCAGGCACGAGATTTCCCATTACGATCGCGGTAGCTCAGTCTTATACAAGATTACTGCAGATTATCGGTTTGGCTGTGGTCTACTTCATCGCTGGAAAACTCAGTTATTTTTTGGCAATTTCTCCCGAATACGCTTCAGTTATCTGGCCACCGTCTGGTATTGCACTGGCCGGTGTGCTAATTTACGGCTACCGTGTCTGGCCTGGCATAATGTTGGGCGTGTTACTGATTAATGGTTTGATTCCTGAAGAGACTCGATCAATTTCAGAGAATTTGGTCTCGGTCGGTATTGCCCTAATTATTGGTATCGGCGCCAGCTTGCAAGCTGTGCTCGGTACTTATTTAGTGCAGCGTTATGCCGGGTTTCCGAATGGACTGACCCGAGAAAAAGATATTCTGTGGTTCCTGTTCTACGGCGGTTTGTTAAGTGCGCTGGTTAATTCGACACTGTCGGTTGCCATGTTTTTCGCAACCGGTCGAACCTCGGCAGAAAGTTTCTTGAGCAACTGGGGGACCTGGTGGCTGGGTGATGTTTTAGGCATCGTGATTTTTACTCCGCTGGGCCTAGTCTGGATGCTACAAGCCAATCCCGTCTGGTATAACCGGCGGATGGCGATGACCCTGCCGGTATTCGTACTGCTGGCGCTAACTGCGACGGCCGTTTTTTTTACCCGAAATGACTTGGTCATTACGTGGCTTATTTTTCTGATTGGCTTAGTGCTGACCTGTCTAGTGGGAATCTTTTCGCTGGCGAGTTCGGGTCGAGAGTGCTTACTCCAATTGATGGTAGAAGAACGCACCGCGACCCTGGAAAAACTAAAACGGCGATTTTGCTCTACGTTCGAGAGTGCGCCGATCGGCATTGTCAATATGTCTCCCGAAGGATTGTTTCTGGAAGTCAATCAGGGCTTTTGCGATTTTATTGGGATTAGCCATCAGGAACTTCTGACCTTGAGTTTTGGGCAAATTACTCACTCAGATTATCACTTAGCTGATGTCGAAAAAATTGGTCGATGTCTCGCTGGTGAGATTTCAGGTTTCACGGTGGAGAACAAGTATTTACACCGGAAAGGGCATTTGATCTGGGGATCATTTAACCGTAAAACTGATTCGACATGCTGACGGCTCACCGGATTATTTTATTGAAATAATTGAGGATATTACCCGGCGCAAACAGGCTGAAGATTCCTTGAGAAAACTGTCCATGGCTTTAGAGCAAAGCCAAAGTTCAGTGATTATTACTGATCTTGATGCGACGATTGAATATGTGAATGAAGCCTTCGTCAAAATTACTGGTTATAGTCGCGAAGAAATTATTGGTCAAAAACCGAGTCTATTTAAATCCGTCCATACGCCTGAAGAAACCTATCAATCAATGTGGTCCGCTCTAATTACTGGTAAAGCTTGGCAAGGCGAAGTCATTAACAAGAACAAGCACGGGGATGAATTCATCGAACTCACCTGGATCTCTCCGATACGTCAACCTAACGGAGAAATCACTCATTACCTAGGTGTTAAAGAAGATATCACTGAGCGTAAGCACAATGAAAATCAACTGATCATAGCGAAAGATCGGGCTGAACTGCTCGCCAAAACCAAAGCGCAATTTCTAGCCAATATGTCGCATGAAATTCGCACCCCGATGAATGCAATCCTTGGTTTCTCGGAGCTGGCGCTGAATAAGGATTTCCCGCCTGAAGCTGTGGATTATCTGCAAAAAATCAACACTGCCTCGACCAGTCTGTTGGACATTCTTAACGACATCCTGGATTTATCCAAATTGGAAGCCGGGCGGATTAGCATTATTCCTGCACCGTTTCATCTCGATGACCTGCGAGGTACGCTGTACAGTTTGTTTATTAGTGTTGCTCAGCAGCAAGGCCTGAAGTTCACGCTGGAAGTCGCGCCGGATGTGCCGCTAAACGTGATTGGTGATGCGCTCAGACTGAGACAAGTACTGATTAATCTGTTGGGCAATGCGTTTAAATTTACATCGAGTGGATCGGTGAGCCTCGGTATTACCTTGCAACAACTTGACGAATCAGAAGTTCGATTATTATTTTGTGTAAAAGATACCGGTGTTGGCATCGCTGTCGAGGATCAGCATAAGCTGTTTCAGCCATTTAGTCAGGTGAATGGCTCAGCCTCCAGAAATGTTACTGGCACAGGTCTTGGACTGGCGATTAGTCGTGACTTGTTGAAGCTGATGGGCAGTGATTTTGTACTAAAAAGCAGCGCTGAACTAGGCAGTAGCTTTAGTTTTGAGTTAATTTTGGGTTTATCATTTTTGTCTGAGCAGGATAAGGTGCCACCCTTAGATACCGTGAGAAATTTTTGTCCACTACTTAGGGGGGCTAAAGTTCTGGTCGCTGAGGATAATTTTTTCAATCAGCAGATTGTCAAGGAATTGCTCTCGCTGTCAGGTATCCGCGTTGAACTTGCCAGCAATGGTCAGGAGGCGTTAAGAATGTTGGAACAGGGCGATTTTGATGCGGTGCTGATGGATTTACATATGCCGGTGATGGATGGTTTTGAAGCAACCCGACAGATACGTCGTTTAGCACAGTTTGCAACGCTCCCCGTGATTGCGTTAACCGCCTGTGTTACGCAAGAGGACAGGGAAGAATGTTTAGCAGCAGGGATGAATGATTTTATTGGTAAGCCGATCAATACTCTCCAGCTTTTGTCGACGCTGGCAGAATGGTTAAAGCCAGATTATGAAGTTATGTCCGATTGGTAACATTAAGTATGGGAATAATTTAGTCGGCCAGATAAGTATTTATAAAACAAGGCGATATATTATTACAGATTAGGTTGCCGGTTATTTTGCAAGTATTGCGGTAGATCACCGCTCCAATAAACTTACCCAAAATTAACTAAAGCTAAGTTTGGTGTTATTTTCTTGCTTCATAGAAGTCGGTTTCACACGGTTCTTGCGAACCTTGCCAGAGCCTACTTCTCCACAAGCGTTACTTCCCGCAGAGCTTGCGGTAGTT
>CANNNV010000019.1 GCA_947506155.1 Methylococcaceae bacterium | reverse complement strand
TTTTTTTATGTCCGTTGGTTCGCTTTTACCGCGCTATGGTGCGCTTCAATAACCTCCAGCACATCATCAAGCTCACGCATTACAGAGTTAATCGCCCAATATACCTGCTGCGGATTGATCTGGTTTATATGCGCCTCGATATGCAAATCAGCAATGACGATTAAAATACCTTTTGAGCGTAATACCATCGTATCGACTTCTTCTAATAAATCGCCTGTGCAAGCAACATTAAAATAGTCTTTTACGCGGTGGCTAAAGTCTGGCGTTGTTTGTGGTTTGATTTGCTCGGATTGTTCATGGTGGAAATTTCCGCCATCTTTTATGTGGGCTGTTTGCTCGGTTTGCTCATGGTCAAAGTCTTGACCATCTTTTATGTGGTTTGTTTGCTCTGAATTTTGAGCAGTGGAATTATTTTGTGGCATGGCGTAATCCTTGTAGAGAAGAATAACCGCCGCCCATTGGTCTCATGCTTTGGGCGGTGGGAGTGAAGTACCAAGTGAGACTACCGGCAAGGCCCGGCCAGCCGTTTAACGGGCTGCTCAATACAACACCCCACCATAATAAATAGATGACGTTAAATTTAACGGCACCTTTTTGATGGGTATAAAAAAACCACTGATAAAAGTGGCCTAGTGTTTCGGCCTTGTTCGGTGTCTCACTTCCGGCTATCACATGCGGTGACAGCAACGCTAGAATAGCCGCCATAGGGGTTAGTGTCAATACTGGCATCATTAGCAAGCACCTCTCAAAGCTTCCAGCTCAATAACCAAAGCCATGATGTCAGCATCAGATTTTCCAGCAATACGGGCTTGATTTAGTGCTGCTACTTCGTTTTGAGGCCATGCGACACGACCACCACCTAAGCATATTGGCTTAGTAAAAAGCTGCTTCTTAATGTTCCTGTAGATAGTTGATCTAGTCCAGCCTGTAGCTGCTTCTACGACTGGTCTACGTAATAGTTGATTGATAGATAACGATTGCTCAATGACTGGATTAAGCAATGTTTTGATAGGGGTAATGCTTGATGCTGCTGCCATTTTCATTCCTTTGGTAAGGTATGTGCCCTTGTGCGACTGCTAGGGCTTATGGCTAAAGTGTAATTAGATAGGCTGTTAATAGATTTACATGTGCAAAATTTTTTTGCAGCGGCTAGTTTTTTGAGTCAAATGTTTTTGCATCAATCTTGATTTGTTTTGCACTAGGTAGGGCTTTACCTACGAATCTAGTCCAATCTTTTTCTTCCTCACTAGCTCCGCATTCATTACGCACATTTTCAACAGGCAGATTATTTTTACTTACGTAATCTTGCAGACTTTCAGTTATTTCCTCTATAGCTTGTGTTTTATTATTCCATGCTTTGCTGGCATATATTTTTTTTATAAAATCAATCTGCTTATCTCTATATTTTGCATTTTTTGCTCCCTTTACAATAGCCGATCTTAGTATAGATACCCGCTTCTTATGATCTAATTGGCCAATATCTCTAGCTCTTTTTGCTTGCGGCATGACCTTCCCGCACCATATATAAGCATCTACAACGAACGACCAAGCTATATTGATTTCGTTATTATCAAAAGCCCGCTGTGCCTGACAACAATACGCGCATGATATAACCAATGCGGCTAATTTATCCCCGCTTCCTGCTCCATAAATACTTGTGCCACGTTGGCTGTCCATATTAATCTGCTGTTGATTAGCAAGTGTATCTCCACAAGTATGTACGCATTCATAAAACTCTTTAAAATAGATATTTATGAACTCATGTTGATCTGTTTCTGGATAAAATTCAGAATATAGGGTTGATAAGTTATGCAGTAAAACGCCAATTTCATTAAAGACGTTACGCTTATTTCTTGATATTGAATACAAGCTACACTCCATTAAGGTGTAATCATTACAAGGGGATTAACCGGAAACTAGGTAATGAATCTAGCTTGTAAGCCGCTAAGCCTATCCGGTTGTGGTGATTATATCAGGTGGTTTATATATTCTTAAGTATCGCGTAAAAGTCTTTCTTTGTTTTTCCAGCTTGTGCCGCCATGCTTTTTATAAGTGTTTGTGAGAATGGCGACTTAGGACAATCAACGGTAACTTTGTATTTTTTGCCGTCCTTAATCAATACCCAGTGTTCATGCGAACCTTTTTGAGTATCAAATGAAAACCCTAGATAACCTAATATAGCTTTTATGTCTTTACATGTTATGGGTGGATAATCTCCGCTCATACCAGTCTTAGTGGCATTGTTTCACTAAAGATGACGCTAGCAGAATGATAAACAGAACCCATAAGCCCAATAAAATAGTATTCCAACCATGACGAAAGCGGTGCGCTTCTGCTTAATAACTGACTACCGTATTCTTTGTCACTTAATGCCTCGCTTACATAAAATTCTATTTGTTCTTCAAGCTTTCTTTTAGCATCAGGCAGGGTTTCAGCTTGAACGGCTAAAGTAAAATCTAAGCATATAGCCACCCAAAGCCCCGCTTCTTGTTTTGCATAGCATCTTAAAATAAGTTGTTTTGGGTTCATAAGCTCATTGTTCATTCGTAAAGCCAACTGACTTAAGCCTATTGGCAAAATGTAAGGTATCAAAAGTAATTGTACTCATGGTGTTATATCCCTAAGTTGTGTGTATTGGTGCGCTTATCTGGGTATCGGTGGATTATACTGCCTTTCTAAAAGTAGCCTGTATCACTGTCTGCTCGGTCATGATTGAGTCTAAGAAGTCTGCCCAATCCTGCATCATCGTTAGGCGTATTTCTTCATATTGAGCATGTGAATAATTGCCAGCTATACCGCCCATTTTATGACTTAAGGCGCTTTCGACCGCATCATGATTATGGCCTCTATTTCTCAGGTTGGTTGATGCAGTGTGCCTGTGGTCGTGCATACGATAATCTTCAATATTGCCAGCTATTAGCGCGGCCTCATGAGCTGCCCTTAAGTTTTGGCCTCTCATGGCTCTATTTTGATCTGTAGGCATAGGCAGAACAAACGGACTGCCGCCAGCGAGTCTTTTTAACTCCATTAGAATATCTATGGCTTGCGTCGGTAGCATTACAATATGTTCCCGCTTACCTTTCATTCTTGCAGCGGGTATTGTCATTTTTTTATTGTCAAAATCTATTTCGCTCCATGACGCACCGCACAATTCTTCTATTCTGAACGCCAGCATTAAAGTCAAATGCGCGGCTATCTTATAGCCTCTGTATGAGTTCAGTTGATATAGGCTCGTTAAATATCGCTTTATCTCTTGAGGCTTTAGCCATCTATCACGCTGCACTCTTACCCCTATGCGCTTGGGTGCAATTAAACAGGCTGGATTGCTTTTACAATAATCATGTTCTATGGCGTATTTAAATATTCTATCAGCCCAACCATGCGCTAATAAGGCAGTGGCTACCCCTTTGCGTTCACGAATGCCATACGCCAGCTCACGAATAAAATTAACGTCGATACTTTCTAGTGTTAGCTCTGACATTGCAGGTAATAAGTGCAGCCTGACAGGTGCCCAGCCTAAATCTGGCTTTTTCCATTTCTTATCAACCCATTCAGACTTATATTTATTGGCCGCATCTCCGAAGGTCTTTAGTTGTTTATTGGCCTCGATCTCGACTATGTTTTGTAACTTAGCCTCGATCTCTTTAATGCTAGCCCCCTCCTTTGCCATTTGCAGCGCCTTTAAGTTATCCAGTAATGTTGATGGATGCTTACCGACAGATACCAGCTCCCTTGCTACCAGGTGAATTTTACCCGCCTCTAATAACGATATTTCTGGATAGTTGCCGTAATGGTATTTATCTTTTTTACCATCAAGCCTAAATTCATAACGCCAAGTTTTTGTCCCCTTTGATCTAATGACTAAAGATAACCCCTTCCCGGCTGACTTTTGGTAATCTTTCTCTAAAGGCTTGTATTTCCTGATCTCTGTATCGGTAAGCGCCATAACTGTCCCCTTTTTTTTGATTATTTCGGGTAATTTTACAGGAATTTAAAATCGGGGGGCATAACAGGGGACAAAATAACGCGCTTTAGTGGGTGCGGGTGGGAATCTCTGGGCACAAAAAACCCCGCTAAGCCTTTAAGCTTGCGGGGTTCTGGGTAGCTCTGGGACTGTATGAAACAGCCCTAAATATTACAAGCTGTAGTACATGTCATATTCAACAGGATGAGTGCTCATACGAATACGAGTAACTTCTTCCATTTTAAGTGCAATATAACCATCGATTACGTCATCAGTAAATACACCGCCGCGTGTTAAAAATTCACGGTCATTGTCCAGAGCGTCCAAGGCTTGGTCAAAGGAATGACAAACTTGCGGGATGTTTCTTGCCTCTTCAGCAGGCAGGTCATACAAATCTTTATCCATCGCGTCGCCAGGATGAATTTTGTTTTGAATACCGTCAAGACCCGCCATCAGCATCGCTGCAAACGCCAAATAAGGATTTGCAGTGGAGTCAGGGAAACGAACTTCGATACGACGTCCTTTAGGATTAACTACATAAGGAATACGAATAGAAGCCGAACGGTTACGTGCAGAGTAAGCCAGCATAACAGGCGCTTCAAAGCCTGGTACCAAACGTTTGTAGCTGTTGGTTGAGGCGTTGGTGAATGCATTCAAAGCTTTAGCGTGTTTAATTATACCGCCGATGTAATATAAGGCTGTTTCAGACAAACCGCCGTACAAATCACCAGTAAACAGGTTAACGCCGTTTTTAGCTAATGATTGATGGACATGCATACCGCTGCCGTTGTCGCCAACCAGTGGTTTAGGCATGAAAGTCGCTGTTTTGCCATAAGCGTGAGCAATGTTGGCGACGACATATTTCAATTCCAGAACTTCGTCAGCTTTTTTGACCAGGGTGTTGAATCTCACACCGATTTCGCATTGGCCGGCTGTTGCAACTTCATGATGATGCACTTCAGTCGTTTGACCCATTTCTTCCAGTGTTAAGCACATTGCAGAACGCATGTCTTGCAGTGAATCAACCGGAGGCACAGGAAAATAACCACCTTTAACGCCTGGGCGATGACCAGTATTGCCGTCTGGATAGACTTTTTCAGAGTTCCAGCCTGCTTCTTCTGAGTCGACTTTATAAAAAGAACCGCTCATATCCGTGCCCCAACGCACATCGTCAAATATGAAGAATTCATTTTCAGGGCCGAAAAATGCAGTGTCTGCAATACCGGTTGATTGTAAATAGGCTTCTGCGCGTTTAGCTAAAGAACGGGGGTCACGTTCGTAACCTTGCATGTTTTTAGGTTCAATGATGTCGCAACGGATGATTAAGGTGTTGTCATCGAAAAAAGGATCCATAACTGCAGTCGATGGATCTGGCATCAGGATCATGTCTGATTCGTTGATATGTTTCCAGCCGGCAACTGAAGAGCCGTCAAACATGTTGCCTTCTTCAAAGGTATCTTCATCTATGGAATGAGCAGGGAAGGTTACATGCTGCTCTTTACCACGGGTGTCACAAAAACGAAAATCGACGAACTTTACGTCGTTTTCTTTAATCAATTTAAGTACGTTTGCTGCAGACATTTATGTCGTCTCCTAATGTGAGGTTATGTGGAATCAGCACTGCTTCTTCCATGCACGGTAACGATAGTTATAAGTTTCATAGAAAACTATGATTCTCTAAACGCTTCAACACCAATTGCTGCCCGGAATTAACGGATTAGTCTTAGATCAGCTCTGCGTTCGTATAGCATTGTTAACTCCCAATGCTCCTTTCACAATTATGTTCAAGGTGAGCAAAGTCTATATTAAATGGTTAAATTCATCAATTTTTTATATCGACACTGGTTTTAGAGCTGAATTTTTTACTATGTTTTTATGAATTAAAAGAAACCAACACCATCTTTTTACTGGGTTAGCCACAAAAAAACTGGTCATGACAAACTGTGTTTTTTTAGCACTGGCAATGGCTAGTGCAATTAGCGCCCAATTATGGGGCATCAAGACTTTCAATTGCTCAGAAACAGTGCAACTTATTGTGAACTGGTTTAATCCAAGTTATGATCGAGAAAGGATACCTACTTGATGTTTTTTTAAGCTTATTAATTAAGTAATTGATTGAAATAAAATAAATAATTTTATCTGTGAATTATTCACGCGACAAAACCATAGCCTACATAATATTGGCACTTTACTTGCTTTAATTTTTTTAGTGGCTATTTTTAAGTTTAATTTAATGTAAGGGACTTTAATATGAAAAATCATTTGAACAATAAACTAAAGCCACTGGCTTTGGGTATGGCGCTGGTGTCTGTTTTCAGTGCGGCAGAAGCGAAGAGTTTGACTGAGGCCGCAACCTTGCTTGAAGCAGTCGGTGATCCTAACGAAAGTCAGTTTATGAAAAATCTTGGCTTGAAAATTGGTGGCTGGAGTAATGCTGGCATTAGTTACAATGCTGCAAATCCGGCCAACAACTTTAATGGTCCGGTTACTTTCGCTGATCGTTCAGCCGAGTTTCAGTTAAATCAATTGAACTTATTCGTGCAACGCGCTGTTGCAACAGAAGGCAAGGCCTGGGATTTCGGTGGGCGTTTTGATGCGATGTTCGGTACCGATGCCATTTTTACCCAAGCCTATGGTGTTCCGGCATTTGATGTCAACAACGGTAGCGTTAAAAATCGAGGTAATTGGGATCTTAATTTACTGAATAGTAACAGTAACCGTTTTTATGATATTGCCTTGCCCCAGGCTTATGCCGAGGCTTATGCGCCTATCGGCAACGGTCTGAATATCAAGGCGGGTCACTTTTATACGCCGATCGGCTATGAGACTGTTCCTGCTCCCGACAACTTTTTTTATACCCACTCTTACACCATGCAATATGGCGAACCGTTTACCCATACCGGGGTCATGGGTAACTATACCGTTGATAAAAACTGGGCGGTGATGGGTGGTGCTACTACCGGCAGTGCGACCGGCGGCTGGGATGGCGGCTGGGATAAGCAAATGGGTAATTGGGGCGGCTTGGCGGGTACCACCTGGACTAGTGATGACAAGAATACCTCGGCCAATATCTCCGGTACCTATGGCGCTACCTCAGAACAGAGCAACAAAGCCTGGGGACTTTATAGCATTGTGTTGAAGCACAATATTACTGACAAAACCCATTTAGTTTTACAACATGATCATGGTTATGCTGATGGCGTTTTACTCGGCGGCGTGTCTAAAGATGCCGAATGGTATGGCCTCAATTCACATTTAACTTATGATCTTAAGGATAATCTGAGCGCAGGTATCCGGGCCGAATGGTTCCGTGATCAAAACGGTTTTCGGGTTTGTTCTCCGGGTCGAGTCGCTGCTGCAACAAATGGTGCAGGAAACAGTTACGCGATCAGTGGTCAGCCTAATAACAGTAGTTGCAATGCGGCCAGTTATTATGCGATTACAGCGGGCTTAAATTGGAAGCCTTTGAAATGGCTGAATATTCGTCCGAATGTTCGTTATGACTGGGTCGATGGGCAAGTGGCTAACGCCAGTCCCTACAAACCTTTCGGTAACGGTAAAACCGATCAATTTCTATTTTCTACCGATTTCTCGGTCAATTTTTAATCCCACTATAAAGGGTTCAAATGAAACTAATAACTGCTGTAGTTAAACCCTTCAAGCTTGATGATGTGCGTGAGGCGCTTTCAGAGATAGGGGTTTCCGGAGTCACCGTGACCGAAGTCAAAGGTTTCGGTCGTCAAAAAGGCCATACCGAACTGTATCGCGGCGCTGAATATGTGGTTGATTTTTTACCTAAAGCTAAAATTGAAGTGGCGGTGTCTGACGCTATGATGGATCAGGCTGTAGAGGCTATTACCAAAGCGGCTAATACCGGGAAAATAGGTGATGGTAAAATTTTTGTAACTAATTTAGAGCAGGTTATCCGTATTCGTACCGGGGAAACCGGCGAAGAAGCACTTTGAGATCGGAGTATTTATGAAACCACTTTTAACGACCTTTATACTGCTTGCTTTGCTAGGTTTTGCAGAGTCATCTTTTGCCGAGTCTGCGGCAGATGCCTTATCTGCAATTGTTGCGGCAGTTACACCAACGCCGGTAGCCAATAAAGGTGATACCGCTTGGATGATTATGGCGACCGTACTGGTCATCCTGATGGTTATCCCGGGCTTGGCTTTGTTTTACGGCGGCATGGTGAGAGCCAAAAACATGCTGTCTATTCTGATGCAGGTCTTCGTCATTTTTTCGATGATGGCTTTATTATGGGCGATTTACGGTTACAGCATTGCGTTTACCGAGGGTAACGCGTTTTTTGGTGGCTTGAGCAAGCTGTTTTTGAAAGGCATAACCCCGGATTCGCTGGCAGCTACCTTCAGCAAGGGCGTTTATATACCCGAGTATATCTATGTAGCCTTTCAGCTGACGTTCGCTGCGATTACGCCGGCGCTGATCGTTGGTGCTTTTGCCGAACGGATCAAGTTTTCAGCAGTGTTACTGTTTACGGTACTGTGGTTCACTTTTTCATATTTACCCATGGCACATATGGTCTGGTACTGGACCGGTCCTGACGCCTATACCGACGCCTCGGCTGCAGAAGCGGCGTCAGCTACTGCGGGCTTTTTGTTCCAGAAAGGTGCGCTGGATTTTGCCGGCGGTACAGTCGTTCACATCAACGCCGGTATTGCCGGCTTGATAGGCTGTTTGATGATAGGCAAACGTATCGGTTATCGTAAGGAATCACTGGCACCGCATAGCGTTACGATGACCATGATTGGTGCTTCGCTATTATGGGTGGGCTGGTTTGGCTTTAATGTTGGCTCCAATCTAGAAGCCAATGGTCTTGCCGGCTTGGTTTTTATCAATACTTTGCTAGCCAGTGCGGCGGCGACATTAGCTTGGGTAGGTGCTGAATGGCTGTTGCGTGGCAAACCCAGTATGCTGGGCGGCGCTTCCGGTGCGGTTGCAGGACTTGTTGCGATTACTCCTGCCTGTGGCTGGTCTGGACCTATGGGAGCTATTTTCCTGGGACTGGTGGCTGGCGCCGTGTGTTTCTGGGCGGTGACGGTATTAAAAAGCATGCTGGGTTATGATGACTCGCTGGATGCGTTTGGTGTTCATGGTATAGGTGGAATTGTCGGTGCCCTGGGTACCGGTATTGTCGCTAGTCCGGCGCTGGGCGGAACAGGTGTTTGGGATTATGTTGCCAACGGAGTAGCTGAATATAGCATGATCGGTCAAGTCACCAGCCAAGCTTGGGGCGTGGGTCTTTGTATCATCTGGTCGGGTGCAGTGTCCTTTATTGCTTACAGGATCGTCGATATGGTGATAGGACTTAGGGTTAGCGAGGAAGTCGAACGGGTCGGACTGGATGTTTCGGAGCATGGCGAAACAGCTTATCACAATTGATTTAACGACGAATTTTTCTCAAAGCTAAACTGTTTCACAAAAACGGGCGCAGTATATGTGCCCGTTTTTGCATTTAAAAAAATGCTGGTAAATCGATTTTATCCGGTCTCAATTGTATGTTGCTTAATAATTCACTATGATTGCAGCCGATGTTACCCATACTTTTACTATCTTAATTGAGAGAGATAACGATGAAATTAATAATAGCGATCATTAAACCGTTCAAATTGGATGATGTGAGAGAAGCGTTATCTGAAATTGGAGTTGCAGGTGTTACAGCAACTGAAGTCAAAGGCTTTGGCCGTCAGAAAGGGCATACCGAGTTGTACCGAGGCGCAGAGTATGTAGTCGACTTTTTACCTAAAGTTAAACTGGAAATAGCCGTCGCTGATAATATGGTTGATAAAGCCGTTGAAACCATCGTTAAAGCGGCGAATACCGGTAAAATTGGTGATGGTAAAATATTTGTGTCTAATCTGGAACAGGTTATTCGTATTAGAACCGGTGAAACCGGAGAGGATGCCATTTAGGCGCAAGGAATAAAGATGTTGCTAAAGAAATATAGCCTGCTGTTTTTAGGTTTGCTGTTACTGCCCGATCTTGCTGTTGCGGATCAACTAAATCAGGCTAATACCGCCTGGGTTTTAACCTCGACTGCCCTGGTTTTGTTTATGACCATACCGGGCTTATCGTTATTTTATGCCGGCCTAGTACGATCTAAAAATGTACTTTCAGTGCTGATGCAGTGTTTTGCAATCACCTGTCTGGTATCGATACTTTGGCTGGCCGGGGTTTACAGTTTTATTTTTGCCGATGGCGGAGAGCTACAAAAGCTGATCGGCGGTGCTTCTAAAGTGTTCCTGCCGGACATCGGCGTGGCATCGTTAAAAGGTGATATTCCTGAAGCGGTTTTTTTCATGTTTCAGATGACGTTTGCAATTATTACACCGGCTTTAATTGTCGGTGGTTTTGCGGAACGGATGAAGTTTTCGGCGATGTTATGGTTTAGCGGCTTATGGCTAATTATAGTTTATTTGCCGATCTGTCACTGGATGTGGGGTGGTGGTTGGCTGGCTGATTTGGGCGCAATGGATTTTGCCGGTGGTATCGTGATCCATGTTAATGCCGGCGTTGCGGCGTTAGTCGCAGCCTTGGTGTTGGGTAAAAGAAAAGGTTTTCCAAATACCGCCATGCCGCCGCATAACATGACCATGGTGGTTACCGGTGCTGGTATGTTATGGGTCGGCTGGTTCGGATTCAATGCCGGCAGCGCATTGACCGCAGATGGCCGGGCCGGCATGGCAATGTTGGTCACTCATATTGGCGCGGCCTCCGGGGCTTTAACCTGGATGTTTATAGAATGGAAGCGTTTTGGTAAACCCAGTGTATTGGGCATTGTCACCGGTATGGTTGCAGGTTTAGGCACGATTACGCCGGCATCTGGTTTTGTTGGGCCGGCCGGTGCGCTGGTGATCGGTGTTACTGCGGGTATTGTCTGTTTTTATGCTACCCAATATGTAAAACGAACCCTGAAAATAGATGACTCGTTGGACGTGTTTTCGGTTCATGGCGTAGGCGGCGTGACCGGTTCCTTACTGACTGGGGTTTTTGCGGCCAGCGGTCTCGGTGGTCTGGGTCTGGCCGAGGGTGTTTCTATCATGGATCAAGTCGGGGTACAGGCTTTGGCAATTATAGTGACGGCGGCCTGGAGCGGCTTATTCAGTTATATGATTTTAAAAACATTGGATAATTTGCTAGGCCTGCGGGTAACGTCTGATGAGGAAGTGCAGGGTCTGGATAACGTGCTGCATGAAGAAACCGGTTATTTAGATTTATAGCCTAGTTTGATTCAAAAAAACGACACTCAGTAAGCTGGGTGTCGGATTATTTATTATTTTTAGAGCGGTTGTTTGGTAAATGCAGCGATACTAAAAAAGTCGCCATAAACACTAACATACCCAGACTCAGCATAGCCAGAACAGGATCAACTTGCCGGCTGGCAGCGTAGGTATAGCTTCCTACCGCTACCAGCATGGTGAGATTCTGGAAGAAGCCCTGTAACGCCACAGCACTACCACTGCCTACCGTCTGTTGCCCCAGTTCCTGCAAGGCGGCGTTGATCGGGACGATAAACATCCCCCCCATTACACCGATAAAAAACAAGGTAAGTCGCGCGGACCAGAGATTGTCGGTAAAACTCAGCCCAAAAATAAATAACGCCATTAAATAGGCCGGAAGCCTCGCCCGACGTAAATGTTCCAGCGGAATCAATCCAGGCACCAGTGCCGAACCGGCTATGATGCCGATGGCGATAAACAAGGTCAGTTCGGCAATTTCGGTCGCATTTTTTGATAATAAAATCAGCGGCGCCCAGGCGATAATAATCACTCTTAAGGTTGCCGCAGCGGCCCAAAATAAAGAACCACCAAGAATTACGAAACGTGAGCGTGGCGCGGTAAAAAACAGTTTTATTTCCCGCAAGAATAACAGCACTTTTGAGCCGGGAACGGATTCTTTAGCGCCGCTGACCGGCAAATACAGCGTGGTCAAGGCGGAGATGATAAAAATACCTATGGTTCCGCTCAAGGCCAAAACTATCGAATAATCCGCCACCTTCGCACCTATCACCATGCCCAGCAAAATAGCCAAAATAGTCGAGCCTTCAACCCAGCTGTTTGCTTTAACCAGAAACTCATGGCCAGCGAGTTCAGGCAAAATGCCATATTTTGCCGGGCTGTAAATCGCAGCGCCAGCACCAACCACGCAATAAGCGATCAGCGGTTCAACGTTACATAGCAATAAGCCAGCTCCCGCCGCTTTAATCAGGTTGCCGATAATCAGCACCCTGGCTTTTGGATAACTATCAGCAAATCCACCCACCCAGGGCGCCAGCACCACAAAGGCAATCAGAAAAACGCTTTGCAGTGCCGGGATATACCAGCTCGCCAGTTGCGAGGACTGCATCACCAGCGCAATCACCGTGAACAAAATGGCGTTGTCGGCAAAGGCGGATAAAAATTGGGCGATGAGTAAGGGGTAAATTTGTTTGTTCATAGTTTTTCTGCCGCAAGCTCAGTGACCGCCAGGTAATTGGTTTTACCTGTCGCCATGACCGGAATTGCCTCAACAATCAAAATTTTCTTTGGTAAACCAATAGCCGCTACACCTTTGGAGGCCGCAGCCAAATCAGCAAGCGTCGCCTGTTTATGGGTGGTGAGTAAAACAACCTGTTCGCCTTTTTTGGCATCAGGCAGACTGATCGCCGCATGCTGTGCGTCAGGCCAGGCATTGGAGGCCAGCTGTTCCACAGCGGTTAAAGAAACCATTTCGCCACTGACTTTGGCAAAACGTTTACTGCGACCACGAATACTGACAAAACCTTCGTTATCGACATGGACAATATCGCCGGTGTCATACCAGCCCGCACCGTAAATTGATTTTGGTGGAACCAATTGTCCGGGATTATCGGCCAGTAGATAACCTTGCATGATATTCGGACCGCTAAGATGCAGTCTACCTGCGTCGGCTATGCCTTCGACCGGTTCCAGCTTATACGCCATAGACGGCATCAACCGACCCACGGTGCCGGCTTTAAAGTCCATCGGTGTATTGACCGAGGCGATGGGCGTAGTTTCGGTTGCGCCATAGCCTTCCAGTATCCGTATGCCGAATTTATCCGCCCACAGCTGGCGGGTGGTTTCTTGTAACTTTTCTGCCCCGGCTACGACATAACGCATATTAAAAAAATCATAGGCATGGGCTTTTCTAGCATAACCAGCTAAAAAAGTATTGGTACCAAACATGATGGTCGCGCCGATTTCATACGCGATTTCAGGAATAACTGCATAATGCAGCGGTGTCGGATAAAAAAACGTGGTCATGCCGTGCAGTACCGGCAGCATGGTGCCAACGGTAAAGCCAAAGGAATGAAATATCGGCAAAAAGTTTAGCACCTTATCCTGCGCGGTAAAGTTGATCCGGGCTTCGAGTTGTTTAAGATTGGAAAGAATATTAGCATGCGACAACACCACGCCTTTGGGCGTGCCTTCAGAGCCAGAGGTAAACAAAACTACCGCCGGACTGTCGGGGCTGTATTGGGTGTGTTTGTACCAGATATTAGCGGTTTTGCATTGTACCAGCGCCAAAAATTTATCCCAGGCTCGAAGGTTCCCAGCCAAATCTTCCAGAAAAAATAGCTTGAACTGTGCGCCCAACTGCTCGGCATCACCGGTTAACTTACCCAATTCCAAAAAGCGGCGGGATGTCAGAATAGTTTTGACCTGCGCAGTGTTGCAAGCAGAAATCATACCGGACGAACCAGTTGAATAATTCAGCATCGCCGGGACCCGGCCATACAATTGCAAGCCTAGAATCACCGACAAAGTTTTGGTCGAGTTGGGTAAAAAAATCCCTACATTTTCGCCGACATCAGTGAGCGGTTTTAACATATTACCTAGTGCAATCGTGCGGGCGATAAGCGCGTCATAGGATAACGGTATCCGTTCCAGATCATTGGCCACGATATGCTGGCCGCCGTGTATTTTACGTGCTTCCAGCAGGCTGGCAAAAATGCTTTGTCGATGATGACTGGTCGCAAACATCATTTCCGTCATGATGTCAGCCAAAATATGTCCGCTGTATTTACGACGGTTTTTGCCTTTTAACGCTGGTGGAGGTGAAACAAAAGTATGAGGTAAAACCTGAATGGTGATTTTCGGAAACAAACGCAAACGGACGATATTGCGCAATCTGGAAAAATGCGTGTATTCGGCGCCTTCAATCCGTACCGGCAATATCGCTGCGGCAGATTTGTCGGCGACCATGCCAGTGCCGTCGTAAATTTTCATCAACGAACCGGTTACAGTAATCCGGCCTTCCGGGAAAATAACTGTGCGGGTGTTCGTCTGCAAATGATGAATCAAATCTTTTAATGACATGGGATGGGTAGGGTCCATCGGAAATACCCGGGATAAGCCCAGGAAAGGCTTTAACCACCAACGTTCAGAAATTTGGGTATTGATCGCAAAGGTAATGTCCCCGGGTAAAAACACCCCCAGCAACAGCGGGTCCAGAAAGGACGTGTGATTGGATATGATCAGCACACGCTCCCCAGCTTGGTGATAATTATCCAGACCTTTTATTTCAACCTTGTAAATCAAGGTCAACAGCCAGCGTAACGTTTTTTTCAGCATTAGATTTCTCCTCCTGGCCGCATTTTAGCAGAACTATGTCATCGAACAAACGCCTGCGCGGCTATTAAAACGGTTTAACGTTTGAATGCAAGTACCAGCACACCAGCCGCAACCATAACGATACCAGTCCACGCAACAAGAACTGCCGAAATCCCATCACCTGCTTGATCACCTCAAACACCGGCTCCACTGTAGACTTGCGTTTAGCGTAGATTTTCTTACCCTCTGTGGTTTTTATCCGATGTTGCATCCGTTCCATCGAACTGGCTATAGCAGGAGGTGCTTCACCGGCATCGGCAAAACGGGCTTCCGGACTGGGATGATGCGCTTCGCGACCACACGCAAGCAGCGGAATAACGTCGATTGCACGTTTTGGCCCAACCTGAACACGGGCTTCAGTTCAAACTTGGCTTTACCCATTGCTCAAGTATGGAGAATAATTGTTCCTGATCGATAGTTTTTCCGATGAAGCCGTTCATGCCACAAGCCTCGCATTTCTCCCTCTCCCCAACAGTTACCCCAGCGGTCAGCGCGATTATCGGCAGTTGGGCAAACTTTACCTGCTGCCGTATCAGTTCGGTTGCGGTAATGCCATTCATCACCGGCATGTGGATATCCATTAGCACCGCATCAAAATCATCCTGCTCCAGCATTGCCAGCGCCTCTTCGCCATTATTTGCAATCTTTACTTTAATGCCTGAGGGCGTAAGAAATGCTTGGACTATTTGCTGGATCAATAAATTGTCTTCCGCGACTAAAACGCTAAAACCGTTAAGGCTAGAACGGAGCAAAAATTGAGGCAAGACGGGTTTAGGCAAAAAAGCATTAGATCCACTGAGGATAATTGATCTCGAGATACCCAACTGCAATACAAAGCTAAACGAACTGCCCTCTCCGACAACGCTGTCAATTGAAAACTCGCTACCCATTAGCTCCAACAGCTCCTTACTAATTGCCAGTCCTAGACCGGTTCCACCATATTTTCGGGTAATGGAACCATCCACTTGACTAAACGCTTGAAACAGCTTTTCCTGATCATCAGTAGCTATACCTATACCGGTATCCGACACACAAAATAGCAAGCACGCCTGAGTCAGGTTGATCTGTTCCAAGGTAATTTTTAGATTAATGGTGCCTTGCTCAGTAAATTTAATCGCGTTGCCAAGCAAATTAATCAGCACTTGTTGCAGCCTGAGTTTATCGCCAATCAACTCAGAGGGAATAGAACCATCATGTTCTATCGTTAGAGCCAGCCGCTTTTGTGTTGCCGCACCGCCCAATGTAGCCTCGATGGTATGCAGCAATTCAGTCAGTCTAAAAGGTATAGCGTCAATAACGATACGGCCTGCTTCCAGTTTGGAAAAATCCAGAATATCGTTCAATATGCCCAACAGACTGGTGGACGCCGTGTTGATATTTTCCAGATAAAGCCTAGCCTTATCCGGAGACGTATTGACCAATGCCAGTTGCGAAAAGCCGATAATAGCCGACATCGGCGTGCGGATCTCATGCGACATGCTGGCGACAAATTGCGATTTGAGCTGTAAAAAACGCTCCGCCCGTTCTTTAGCTGTTATCAAACCAGCTTCGTAGTCTTTTTGCTTGGTAATGTCGGCGAAGGTAGCGACATAATGCGTGGTGCAGCCCCGATCATTGCTCACTTTGACAATACTAAGTAACTCTAAATAGAGCTCACCGTTTTTTTTCCGATTCCAAATTTCCCCCGACCATTTTCCATCAACATTAATCGACCTCCACATCTCGGCATAAAACGCTGGACCCTGGATGCCGGATTTCATGATACTTGGATTCTTACCAGCAATATCCTTCATCGTATAACCGGTCATCTCTGAAAAAGCTTGATTCGCACGCACAAATAATCCGTTAGCATCGGTGATAAACATGCCTTGCGCTGTTTCAAAGGCAACAGCCGCGATACGCATGCTTTCTTCCGCGAGTTTACGTGCACTATTATCGGTACCGATCAGCAAATAACCAATAATGGTTTCATCGTCATCGCGTAACGCCGTGACTGAAACCACCGCCGGAAAACGACTACCATCCTTGCGGATATAAGTCAGCTCGTAAATATCCTCGATACCTCGCGACGCCTTGAATACCAAAGCATCAAAGCCTGGCGTAATCACCGTTTGAAACTCCAGGCTCAAGGCATCGGCGCGTAAGATCAATTCTTCGGCATCAGACAGATCGGCCGGGGTCATGGTGTTCATCACCTCAACAGCAGAGTAACCGAGCATGTTTTCGGCGCCGACATTGAAAATCTGAATAACTCCGTTCACATCAGTGGCGATACTGGAAAAATTGGCACTGTTGAAAATAGCGCTCTGCAAGGCACCGGCTTTGCGCAACGCCTGTTCCGCGTGTTTACGCGCGGTATTGTCAGTACCGATCAGCAAATAACCAATAATGGTTTCATCGTCATCGCGTAACGCCGTAACCGAAACTACCGCCGGAAAACGACTGCCATCCTTGCGGATATAAGTCAGCTCGTAAATATCCTCGATACCTCGGGCCGCCTTGAATACCAAGGCTTCAAAACCTGGCATAATCACCGTTCCAAGCTCTAAACTCAAGGCATCGGCGCGTAAGATCAATTCACTTGCATCAGACAGATCGGCCGGGGTCAAGGTGTTCATCACCTCAACAGCAAAATAGCCAAGCATGTTTTCGGCGCCGACATTGAAAATCTGAATCACGCCGTTCACATCAGTGGCGATACTGGAAAAATTGGCACTATTGAAAATCGCATTCTGCAAGGCCTCAGCCTTGAGGAACATCGGTTTAGCAGAGGGCTTTGGCGGTGATCCCACATAAGTATAAATTTTATTTAGCATTGTGAAAACTCCCTGCAGGGCACGAGCGCTGGGCAAATATTCCAAACCGCCAGAGATAAATAAACGTGTTGAATTGAATTTTCGAAGACCCGCATAGTAACACCTAGGCTTAAATTTCAGTTGACGGAAGCCTAAGCCTAAGCCTAAGCCTAAGCCTGTAGTTAATTGCTTGCAATTGTATCACCGCATCTAAGGCCGCAGCCAAGTAATTGTTTGTAAGCCATTGACTACAAATAATGTCTAACGGAAAAAACATGTCGCTGTCACTGAAGAATTTGCGCGCAGTAAAGAGCTGATGTCGATCAATATTTGCAACCCCGTCACGCTTAATTGATCTTAGGAATGAGCACGAAATAACTTGAGCATCTTATTCTCCTCACCCCAACCCTCTCCAGCAGGACAGGGAGCAAGTTGCCTACGTTATCTGATGTACGCTGCTTAGGAATATTGCTGAAAATAACAGACCGTCGGGCCAATCTCAATTACTCGCAGGATTTTTGCTATCAACTCAAGCAATTGACCGATTCATTTTTAAGCCATAATACGCTCATGATGACACAGACGATTGGCATAAATAATTCACTAAAACACATGCGTGAAATAAAATGACTCATTAGTCATTCTGCGTGTAGTCAAGTTATTTCAGGCTCATTCCTAAGCATACAAAAGTGTTATCAGGCACAAAATACGACGGGGTTGATAAAATAAATTCTTTGCTACTTTCTTTATGATTCAACAATTAGTCTTACTGGCAAAATCTGCTTAAAGGAGCTAAAAAGATGTTCGATTTTAACCAAAATTCAATCAAATTCTATTCTCATGTAGGCTTCGAAGTGGGTGTTAGCAACCCCATTCTTCAGCCTGGTGCTAGTTCCCATTCAATGTAGGAGATAGCCCATGCTAAGTGAAAAACAAACTTTAGACGTTTACGAAAATGTACTAAGCCTCACCGGACAAATGCTTGAAGCGGCAAGACTACGTGACTGGGAAAAAATGACGCAACTAGAATTACACTGCACTGAATACGTTGATGTGCTCAAAGAAAAGGGATCGATATCCACGTTGAATGGCGAGTTGCGCGAAAAAAAGGTGCAGCTGCTGCAAGGTATTCTTAAAAATGATCGCGCCATACGTGACATTACTCATCCCTGGATGAATGAATTATCGGCGTTAATTCATACCTTGACCTCGCAGCGCAAGCTAGAATTGGCTTATCCTGATAGTGATCCATACTAATGCTACCTCGTCTTGATCCGGCCAACAGTTTACCCGTCTCGGCAGTTAGTCCGGCGAAGTCTCTGGCGACGGTGGCTGATCCGCGCCAGGATGGTGCGATAAAACTGGACCAGATCGCAATCGGGAAAACCTTACAGGGCCAGGTTGTAGCCAAATTTCCTGATGGCACCAGCTTAGTCAGGCTACAAAACAACACCCAGCCATCCGGATCAACAGAGCTGAAAATGCTGCTGCCCGGCGGCTTTGAACTGGGTGCTGCTTTGAAGTTAACGGTACTGACCAGTGGCGCGCAGCCGACTTTTTCAGCCAGCTTACAGAATGCTTCCTCGACCGTGGCGCTCAGTGCGGCTGCACTGGCGATGGACCAATTATTGACCAGCGATGGTCAGGAAACGCGACCAACCAAAGTGGCTGGTACCACGCCGCTGTTGGCGTCGGCTACAACCGATCCCCAGGCGCTGGCAACTCAGTTGCAAAAAACAGTAGGCCAAAGCGGGGTATTTTATGAGGCCCATTTGCGGCAATGGGCAGATGGCGAACGTAGTCTTGTACAAATTCGCCAGGAACCGCAAAATCAGAGTAAAGCCGGTGCTGTAGCTGGGGCTGTGGTCCCGGTTGATAAAGACAGAGCTACGGTTACCGCGCAGCAATTGCTCCCAGCGCAGTTGGACGCACTGGAGAACCGGCGTTTTGCTTGGGAAGGTGAGCTGTGGCCGGGTCAGCCGCTACAATTTGAAATTAGCGAGGATAAGCATGAGTCCAACGCTAAGCAGCAGGCATCGCCAGATGGTGCCTGGCAAACCGTGGTGCGTTTTCAATTGCCACATCTGGGCCAAGTCAATGCGACAATATCTTTGCAAGGTGAACATGTACAAGTGCATGTTGATGTGCAGAATGAAGCGGCGGCAAGTTTGCTAAAGACCGCTGGCGAGCAACTTACCTTGTCGCTGTCCGCATCGGGTACGGCGCTGGATAAGTTGACGGTACAAGATCTTGCTGCCTCCTAAGCCCAAATCGTTGCGCAATGCGGTTGCGCTAAGTTACCAATCGGGTTTCTCGCCCAAAGTCGTAGCGTCAGGCAAGGGTTTAGTTGCCGAGCAAATCATTAATTTGGCTAAAGAAAATGGGGTGTATGTACACGAATCTAAAGAATTGGTGGCGTTGTTAATGGATGTCGATATAGACCAGGACATTCCGCCGACACTTTATAGAGTGGTGGCAGAATTGTTGGCGTGGTTGTATAAAATCGAAGCCGCGCAACCACCCAAGCCTTGATTCTTCGTCAGCGCACCAGCTAGCGGACAACTTTTGACTAGGAGTATCTGGGGTAGATTTATCCGCAAATTCGCCCCCACAGATGCTCAACTTATTTTGTATAATCAAGCAACATATTGCCGAGTGCTAAAAAATGACCAAACATGTTACGTTGACCCAGTTTATTATCGAGCAGCAACGCGAGTTGCCGGGAGTATCGGGAACGCTTACCTCGTTGCTGAACGATATTGTTACCGCCTGCAAAAAAATCTCACATCTGGTTAACCGAGGTAATCTGGTCGGCGTGCTGGGCAGCGCCGATTCCGAGAATGTGCAAGGCGAGGTGCAAAAGAAACTGGATATCATCACCCATGACATCATGGTCGATGCGCTGAACTGGACCGGCCATCTGGCCGGTATGGCCTCGGAGGAAATCGACGGCATTATCAGCATTCCGGGCCAGTATCCCAAGGGCAAATATCTGGCTTTGTTTGATCCCTTGGACGGCTCTTCAAATATCGATTTGAACCTGGCGGTAGGCACGATATTTTCGATATTGCATTGCTGTGAAGGTGTGGAACCGGCGTTGGAGGATTTTTTACGCAAGGGTACAGAACAGGTTTGCGCCGGTTTTGTGCTGTACGGTCCGTCAACGATGATGGTTTTAACCACAGGGCATGGTGTTAATGGCTTTACCCTGGATCAGGACATAGGCGAGTTTATTCTGACCCACCCGAATATGACGATACCGAAGGATACCTGCGAATTTGCGATCAATATGTCCAATCAGCGTTTTTGGGAACCGCCAGTGCAGCGGTATATTGAAGAATGTTTGCAGGGCACCGAAGGCGTACGGGAAAAAGATTTTAATATGCGCTGGATCGCCTCGATGGTGGCGGAGGTTTACCGGGTACTGACGCGCGGCGGGGTGTTTTTATATCCGTATGATTTGCGTGATCCCAGCCGAGCTGGGCGACTGCGGATTATGTATGAAGCTAATCCTATGGCCTTTATTATCGAGCAAGCGGGCGGCGCCTGTTCGACCGGACGCGAGCGTATTCTCGATATTAAACCAAGTGGTTTGCATCAGCGGGTTCCCGTTATTTTAGGTTCGAAACATGAAGTTGAAAGGATAGTGGCCTATCATTTGAAGCATGATGTAAGTGAACACTAGGCAAAAAAAAGCCCAAGCAATCAGGCTTGAGCAGTTACCCTTAAACATCACGTATTGCAAGTTTAAACTGGCGGTTGTTTTTCGCCGGTCAATTTGATATGCACAATATCACCGACGGTCAGTTGTCCACATTGATCATGCAGCGCATTTTGTCCAAAATAGACTTTATTTTGCCATTTCCGAGTGCGGTTGAGTGTGGTTAGCGGTTCTTTGCCAATTTGGGCGGTTTCTGGATCTATAGTTGGAACGGAACAGCGGGAACAGGCTTTGGGCAATCTAAAATCAATAGAACCTATGCTGATTTCGCGCCAACTATCTTCCGCATAACCTGGGCAGCCAGAAATAACCAGATTGGGTCTGAATCTGAGCATCGGTAAATCCAACTGCATTTGATGATTTAATACCGCCAGCGAGTTTTCTGAAATAAGCAGGAAAGGAAAGCCGTCAGAAAAGGTGACCTTATCGGTAGGCTGACCATAATGGGGATCAACCGGCCGAATAACGTCATCGGGCTGGTAAACTAGCCGACAATCCTGACCCAAAAAATCACTAAGCCATTGATCAGCTTTTGTTGAGACACTGCGTGCAGCACACTGGTCATGCCAGATGGTACTGTCAATGAGTTGACCTTCAACAGGCGTTAACGGCAGCGACAAATTATCCTTGCCAGGCGCTGACAAGATCAGATTTTCATCAGTCAATGCGGTTTTAATTAACGCCATTTTCGGCAATTTTCTTTGGCTCAGAAATTGCCGATCAGCATCAATAAGCATCCATTTTCTGTCATGCTGTAAGCCTTTTTCAGTCACAGGCCAACTGTTTACGCTAATGCCTGTTAATGACTTTACCGGATAGATGATTAGCTGACTTAATATAAAATGTGCCATCAGTGACGAAATAGAATATTAGCTAATCAATCCAACAAATCCGTAACCGCACCCAATGAAGCCGAACTCACCAATTTGGCATATTTCGCCAATACACCACGAGTATAGCGCGGCTCAGGTTGCGTCCAGCTTTCGAGACGACGAGCAATTTCATGCTCGTTGACATGCAGTTTTAATTCATTAGTTTCAGCGTCTATGGTGATGGTATCACCAGTTTCAACTATCGCCAACGCGCCGCCAACATAGGCTTCTGGCGTGATGTGTCCGACTACGAAACCGTGGGTACCGCCGGAAAAACGGCCATCGGTAATCAACGCGACTTCCTTGCCCAAGCCTTTACCCATAACCGCCGAAGTTGGCGACAGCATTTCCCGCATACCGGGGCCGCCTTTCGGACCTTCATAGCGAATCACAATCACATCGCCTTTGACGATGTCGCCGTTCAAAATACTTTGCAACGCCTGCTCTTCGGCATCGAACACTTTGGCTGTGCCGGTAAACACTAAGCCTTCTTTGCCAGTGATTTTGGCAACCGCGCCGCCTGAGGCCAGATTGCCGTAAAGAATAACCAGATGGCTGTCTTTTTTGATCGGATTGTCCAACGAACGAATCACGTCCTGCTCTTCCGGATACGGCTTAACATCAGCCAGATTTTCCGCTAACGTTTTTCCGGTAACGGTTAAACAATCGCCGTGTAATAAACCTTTGTCTAGCAGAATTTTCATCAACGGCTGGATGCCGCCGATTTCAATCAGTTCGGTCATTAAATAACGGCCACTGGGTTTCAAGTCGGCCAGCATAGGCACACGTTTGCCGATGCGAGTGAAGTCGTCCAGATTAATATCAACACCGGTGGAATTGGCCATCGCCAGGATATGCAATACTGCATTGGTAGAGCCACCGAGCGCAATAACCACCGTGATCGCATTTTCAAACGCGGCTTTGGTCATAATGTCTCGTGGCTTGATGTCTTTTTTCAACAACTCCAGAACTGCCGCGCCGGCGCGTTCACAATCCAGGCGCTTGTCGTTTGAAATAGCGGCTTGAGCGGAGCTGTTCGGCAAACTCATGCCCAAGGCTTCAATCGCCGAAGCCATCGTGTTTGCAGTGTACATACCGCCACAGGAACCGGCGCCCGGTATGGCTTTGGCTTCGATTTCGGCTAATTCGGCGTCGTCGATCTGGTTGTTGGCTCTGGCGCCTACCGCTTCAAAAACGGAAACCACATCCAATTTTTTATCTTTGTGACAACCCGGCATGATGGTACCACCGTAGACAAACACAGCCGGGCGATTTAAGCGTGCTATCGCCATCATACAGCCAGGCATATTCTTGTCGCAGCCGCCGATCGCGACAACACCGTCAAAACCTTGGCAACCGACCACGGTTTCTATCGAGTCAGCAATCACTTCCCTGGATACCAGAGAATATTTCATGCCCTCGGTACCCATGGAAATGCCGTCAGATATGGTAATGGTATTAAAGATTACCGCTTTACCGTCAGCATTGTTAACGCCAACCGCTGCGGCATCGGCCAGTTTGTTAATGTGCATATTGCACGGCGTGACCATGCTCCAGGTCGAAGCAATGCCTATTTGCGGCTTTTTAAAATCTGCATTATTAAAACCGACAGCGTGCAGCATCGCGCGACTGGGTGCGCGCTCCATACCGTCAACGACCAAGGAAGAAAACGTGCGGGTATTTTTATCAGTCATAATTTAAGGTAAAGGTAATAATTAAAACGAATCCCAGCCGCTTCTATTCTTGCGCCAGCTGAGTTTGGGTAAAATGAAGCCTAAAACCACACCGATAAGCGCGAGCAGGCCTCCGTATAAAAACCAATCCTGATTGGCGGTGTCCTGTAAGGCATGATTTTCAAGTTTGTATTGTTGCAATTCCCGCTCAACATTAACTACGCGCTCTTGAAATTCATCACGCTGATTTTTTAATTCTACGGTGCTAGCAGCGGTTTTCTTTAGTTCGTTGAGTTCCCTAGTTAACATATCCCGCTCTTTGGCTAGGGATTGTTCAAGCGTTGAGCCAGGGGTGATAGATTCTTTGACGGTGTTTAATTCAGCCTTGAGTGAGGTATTTTCAGCCTGCAATGATGCCATATTTTTATTGAATGACTCCATTTGAGCTTGGCTCAGTGGCTCCTTCATAGCATTACGAATCGGAATATAATTTTCTGCTCCCTCATGTCGGCGAACACGAGTAAATCCTGTTCTTTTGCGTTCGTCTACTACCTTGACCGAAGGCTCTATCGGAAGCAATTTTATATCTTTATTAGTAATGTTTTCTTCACTTTTGAGCGATGAATCTAAATTATCAGTAACGTAAGCAGTTTCAGCCTGCACTGAACTTAAGGTTACCAGCAGGATAAAAATGGAGGTGGGTATTTTTTTCACTTTAAGCTCTATAGTTAGTCGTTTAATGATGTTTCAATCACGCTCAACCTCATCCGCCGAATGACAACCACATCACCGGTAACTTGGTACTCCGCATGAACGAAGAGGTTGTTGACGATACCTCGATAACGCAAGGTGGTCAAATTTTTAAAAAACCTTAAAAAAAGAAATTTAAATTAGCAAGGTAAAAAGATCGATTTTATTATTAGAATTTTTTACACAACAAAAATTCCAGCAGTGCCTTTTGTGCATGCAGACGGTTTTCGGCTTCATCGAAAATAACGCTTTGAGCGCCGTCTATCACCTCGGCACTGACTTCCTCACCTCGATGCGCAGGCAAACAGTGCATAAATAGCGCATCATTTTGAGCGGCATTCATAACGTCGGCATTAACCTGATAGCCTTTAAAAGCTAACTCACGTTGTTTTTGTTCGTCTTCATGGCCCATGCTGGCCCAAACATCGGTAACAACCAGCGCTGCATCCTCTGCTGCTGCCACCGGGGTATCGAAGAACCGAACCCTTGCTCCAGCGGCGTCAACTATGCTTTTTATTGGCTGATAGGCTGAAGGACAGGCGATATTCAAGGTAAAATCTAGCACGGTTGCTGCATGAATATAGGAATGGCACATATTATTGCCATCACCAATCCAGGTTACGGTTTTGCCTTGAATGTCTCCGCGATGTTCAAAATAGGTTTGCATATCGGCCAGCAATTGACAGGGATGTTGCAGATCAGTTAAGCCATTGATGACAGGAACACTGGAATATTGGGCGAAAGTAGTCACCGTTTCATGCTTATCGGTTCTGAGCATGACTCCGTCAACCATGCTGGAAATGACTCTGGCGCTATCTTGCAACGGTTCGCCCCGACCTAACTGGGTATCTCTGGGCGATAGAAATAAAGCAGTACCGCCAAAATGACTCATGCCAGTTTCAAACGCAATGCGGGTACGCGTCGATGATTTTTCAAAAATCATCGCCAACACTTTGCCTTTTAACGGCTGGTAATCAGGGTCTCGATTATTTTTTAGCGCTATGCCCCGGGTAATCAAGTTGCGAAATTCGTCGCCGGATAAGTCCAGCAGGCTGATGAAATGTCTAGGATACATGAGTGTCTGTATGCTGATGAATAAGAGCCGATAAGATTTCTACCAACTGAGTAATTTGTTGGTCATTAATAATTAATGGCGGCAACAATCGTATGGTTTTTTCACTGGTGACATTAATCAACAGCTGCTGTTGCAACGCGGCCGGTACTAACTCGGTACAAGGGCGGTCCAGTTCGATGCCGATCATCAGGCCTTTATGTCGAATATCAACCACATGCGTATTGCCATGTAACTGTTGTGCAAATTTCGAACAAATGGCATCACCTTTTTCCGCAGCTTGTTCGATTAGATTTTCAGCGTCAAGAGTCGCCAATACCGCTAACGCAGCGCTGCAAGCTAAAGGATTACCGCCAAACGTGGAACCGTGATTGCCGGCGGTTAAAACTTTAGCCGCTTTGCCTCTCGCAAGACAGGCGCCGATCGGCACGCCATTACCCAGTGCTTTGGCCAAGGTGCAGACATCAGGAATTATATCGTTATGCTGGTAGGCCAGAAATTTTCCAGTACGACCTATGCCGGTTTGGATTTCATCTAGCATCATCAGTACGTTATGCTGGTCGCACAGACTGCGCAACCGATTAAGATAGTCAGTAGCCGGAATATTAACCCCACCTTCTCCCTGTATCGGTTCGACCAACACGGCGACTATATTGTCATGCTGCTCAAGCACTTGTTCGATGGCATCGATATCGTTGTAAGCCACCCGGACAAAGCCTGTAACCAGCGGCGCAAAGCCTTGTTGTATTTTGAGGTTGCCGGTGGCGCTGAGGGTTGCCAGGGTGCGACCGTGGAAACTTTTTTCCATGACAATGATGGCCGGATTTTCTATGCCCTGCTCATGACCAAATTTTCGTGCCAATTTGATCGCAGCTTCGTTCGCTTCGGCGCCGGAGTTACAAAAAAACACGTTCTCCATGCCGCTTTTTTCGATTAAGCGATCGGCTAACTGTTCCTGAACCCCGATGCCATACAGATTTGAAGTATGCAGCAGTTTTTCACTTTGTTTACAGATGGCTTGATGCACAGCTGGGTGCGCATGTCCCAAATTACACACGGCTATGCCGGACAATGCATCCAGGTAGCGGTTATGGTCTTGGTCAAATAACCAGGCACCTTCACCCCGTTCAAAGGTAATAGGCAAGCGCCCATACGTTGGCATAATGTGGCTAGTCATTGCATCTCTAAAATTGGACACAGGCCGCACGCTGCCGCCTGTTAAAAAAAATATTCGATTATAAGTTTCAATCTGGTTTCAGGCAAGTTCTGTTCAATCCCTCAACCAATCTTGGGGCTTTAAATAGCGCTCATAAAGCCTGGCCTCAGGACTGCCAAGTTCAGGCTGATAGTTGTATTTCCAGTGCGCTGCCGGTGGCATGGACATTAAAATCGATTCGGTACGTCCACCCGATTGCAGGCCAAACAAAGTACCGCGATCATAAACCAGGTTAAATTCCACATAACGGCCCCGACGATACAGCTGAAACTCGCGTTCTTTATCGCCATAAACCGTATCTTTGCGTTTTTGCATGATCGGCAAATAGGCATCAATATAATGGTTACCGATACTTTGCATGAAAGCAAATGACTGCTCAAAACCCCATTCATTCAAATCATCAAAAAACAGCCCGCCTACGCCCCGGGTTTCATTTCGGTGTTTTAAAAAAAAATACTCATCGCAGCACTTCTTATAAGTTGGATAAACGTCGTCACCAAACGGCAGGCAGGCTGCACGGGCAGTTTGATGCCAATGCAGCACGTCTTTTTCAAACGGATAAAACGGCGTCAAATCAAACCCGCCGCCAAACCACCAGATGGTCGGCTCTCCGGGCTTTTCCGCGATTAAGAACCGCACATTGGCGTGCGAAGTCGGCACGTAAGGATTAAGCGGATGTATGACCAGCGATACCCCCATCGCCTGAAATTGACGGTCTGCCAGCTCCGGGCGTTTGGCCGTTGCCGACGGGGGCAGCTTAAAACCGGACACATGCGAAAAGTTGACGCCACCCTGTTCGATAACTTGACCACTGGTTAAAACTCGCGTTTTACCACCGCCGCCTTCAGCTCTGTCCCACAAATCCTCGACAAACCGGGCCTCGGGTTCTTGACTTTCCAGCGCTAGGCAGATTTGATCTTGCAACGTAAGCAAATAGTTTTTTACTTGGGTGATGTGCTCAATATTCATCGGTTTTTGCGCGAGATACCCCGTCCTTTAGGTCGGGGAGGGATAGCGCGTCGGCGTTAGCCGACCCAGCTCATGCAGCTCCTATTGCGATTGCTATCTTTAAAAAATTAGGTGCTTGTCTTTCCAAGCGGTCAACCCGTGAGGGTATCCCCGTAAGGGGCTAGTAACGCTGCGGTTTCCCGCAATCTCCCTTCGACAATGATTACAACCGGCTCTCACTGTTGCCAGTGACGAAAAGAACCTTCGGGGC
>CANNNV010000018.1 GCA_947506155.1 Methylococcaceae bacterium | reverse complement strand
CAACCGGCTCTCACTGTTGCCAGTGACGAAAAGAACCTTCGGGGCTTTACCTTTCCCCAGCGTGATCCGATCCTTTTAGAGCAGCGAACTAAGGAAGCATTCGCTGGTAAGTCTTAACGACCCGTTGTAATCGTAGCACTGTGTTAGCGCTTAGACTGGTCAACCTAGCTTTTACAAGCTCCGTCCTTCAGGGCGGGGTGATTGACAGTATCTTCTTTTAGGTTGGGAACGCCGGTTGTTAGGCTAACAATAAGGCTGTTAACCTAACAATCTACGCACTTATTGCGCAGTTGAACGATAGTATTCAATCGCCGCAGCAACACCGGCACCTGGCTTAAAATCAAAACCATGGTCCAGCATCGCCATTTCAACACCGGCAATAGCGCCCAGCATCGAAACGTCGTTCATATCGCCGACGTGGCCAATACGGAAGGCTTTGCCAGCCAGTTCCGATAAGCCGGCGCCTAACGAAATATCGTACCGGCTAAAAGCGGTGCTGATCACGTCTCTAGCATCCTTATCTGCCGGAACGATAATCGCAGTCACCGTGTCAGACTCGAAACCCGGCTCGGCACAGAGTGTTAATCCCCACGCAGCAACCGCTTTACGTACGCCTTCTGCTAAACGGTGATGACGGGCATAAACATTTTCCAGGCCTTCTTCCAGTAACATGTCCAATGATTTACGCAAGCCGTATAAAATAGGTAGCGCTGGCGTGTAAGGCGTGTAACCGTCCTTATTCGCGTTCATCTGGTCTTTTAAGTCTAGGAAACAACGCGGATACGTCGATGTTTCAGTCGCTGCCAATGCTTTTTGGCTAAACGCCAGAAACGCACCGCCGGCAGGCATCATAAAGCCTTTTTGCGAGCCGCTGATCGCGCCATCAACACCCCATTCGTCCATCCGAAAATCCAGGCTGGCAATCGAGCTGACACCGTCTACGAAGAGAAATGCCGGGTGATTCGCTGCGTTCATCGCTTTACGAACGCCGGCTATATCACTAGTAACACCGGTAGCAGTTTCGTTATGCGTGGCCAAAACGGCTTTAATTTCGTGATGGGTGTCTTCTTTTAAACGGGCTTCGATTTTGTCCAGAGGAATGCCTTTCCCCCAAACTTCCTGGTGAATTTCAACCTCAAAGCCCAGACGTTTTGCCATTTCAGCCCATAAATGACTGAATTGCCCAAAGCGATAGATTAAAACCTTGTCGCCTGGATTCAGGATGTTGGTCAACGCAACTTCCCAGCCTGCGGTGCCGGTTGCAGGGAAAATAAACGCTAGGCCAGTTTCTGTTTTAAAGACTTTTTTCAAATCTTGCAACAGTGGGGTCAGCAGTTTTGGGAACACAGGAGAGCGATGATCCTCCATGGTGACATGCATTGCATTTAGGATTTCGTTCGGCACATTGGTAGGGCCGGGAATATATAGGTGGTTACGACCAGCCATTGCATTGCCTCTATTGAATAGTTAAGTGATTAACGCAGTTTGGACACCAAAGTCCAAAAATTGGCAATAATGACATAGCTGTCAACAATCGGCAAGGTTGGATTCGCATATTACTTGACCATTTGGCTTGGCTTACGGCAAGAAAAATTGACTTTGAGACCTCTGAAAGTAAAATGTGCGGTTAATTTATGATAGGCGCAAGCCTTGTGGCTGGGTTAGGCGATAACCGCAACCTAAGCTTAAAAATATTGGGTTAGCTGTAGCGATCCCAGCTTACGATCAGATTACACCCATGACATTAGGAAAGTACCCATGAGCCACACCTTATATTCAGCGTTAGTTCAACGAGTTCAACGCTGCGAATTAGCCGTTCCAGGGTCTAGCCCTGAAATGTTTGAAAAAGCGATGCGTAGTGGCGCTGACTTTATTTTTCTGGATCTTGAAGATGCCGTCGCTCCAGATGATAAATTACAAGCCAGAAAAAATATTATTGAAGCGATTAATGATTTGGATTGGAAAGGCCACGGCGTAACGCTTTCAGTGCGTATTAATGGTCTGGATACCCAGTACATGGTGCGTGACGTGGTCGATCTGGTCGAGCAGTGCGGCGCTAAACTGGACACGGTATTGATTCCTAAAGTTGGCGTTTATGCCGATGTTTATATGGTTGAAGCCATGCTTAACCAGTTAGAAATGCAGCAGGGATTGAAAAACAAGATCGGCATAGAAGCCTTGATTGAAACCGCTCTGGGCATGGCTAATGTGGAAGATATTGCCAGAAACGGTGCATCGGGACGTCTTGAAGCCCTGCATTTTGGCGTGGCCGATTATGCTGCGAGTAACCGTGCCAGAACTACCAATATTGGTGGCTTAAATCCGGATTATCCAGGTGATCAATGGCACGCAGCAATCAGCCGGATGACGGTAGCCTGTCGTGCTTACGGCTTGCGTCCTATTGATGGTCCATTTGGCGACATTAAAGATCCCGAAGGCTATAAAGCGGCTGGAAGGCGCGCAGCTGCTTTAGGTTGTGAAGGCAAATGGGCGATACATCCGTCACAAGTGGAATTAGCCAATGAAATATTTACCCCACCAGCGGCTGAAGTCGACAAGGCTAAACGTATACTGGTCGCCTTAAAGGAAGCCGCAGCACAAGGCAAGGGCGCCGCCGCATTGGATGGCCGGCTAATTGATGCCGCCTCGGAAAAGATGGCCAATAATGTGGTTAGAGCCGCCGAAGCGATCGCAGCTAAAAATAAATAGTCTTGCCGCTTGGGTTACGGTTTTTTCGTAACCCAACTTATTGCGGCCAAAAATATTGGGATGAGCAAAGCATCAACCCAACCTACGTAACACCTAAATTAGGAAATGCTGTGGATATTCATGAGTATCAGGCGAAAGAAATTTTAAGCGGTTATGGCGTTAAAATCGCCGAAGGCGGCATGGCTTACAGTCCGGCAGAAGCGGTACAACGGGCTAGAGATATTGGCGGACATTTATGGGCGGTAAAAGCCCAAATTCATTCCGGCGCTCGTGGTAAAGCGGGCGGTATCAAAATCTGCAAGACCCACGATGAAGTTGAAGCGGCGGCGGAAGCGCTGCTGGGTAAAAGGCTGATTACGCATCAAACTGGTCCTGCGGGTAAAGTGTGCGGCAGGTTATATATCGAAGCCGGAACTGACATCGTCAAGGAATTGTATTTTTGCTTTCTGGTTGACCGAAGCTCAGAACGGATTGTGATGGTCGGTTCCGCCCAAGGCGGCATGGAAATAGAGGATTTAGCTGAAAATAATCCTGATGCAATTACCAAAATTTACATCGAGCCTGCGGTTGGATTGCAGGATTATCAGGCGCGTGAAATGGCTTTTGCAATGGGTCTTGATCCTGAACTGATGAGTCATGCAGTGAAAACCATTCGGGGTTGTTATCGCGCCTTGCGTGAATTGGATGTCAGTATGCTGGAAATTAATCCGCTGGTGGTTACGCGTAGCGGCGAGTTGATTGCATTAGACGCTAAAATGGGCTTTGATGATAATGCCTTGTTCCGTCAACAAAAAATTTCCGAACTCCGCGACAAGACCCAAGAAGATCCCCGTGAAATGGCAGCGGCTGATCGTGGTTTAAGCTATGTTGGGCTGGATGGCGATATTGGCTGTATGATTAACGGTGCCGGATTGGCGATGGCAACCATGGATATGATTAAGCTGGCTGGCGGCGAACCGGCCAACTTTCTTGACGTAGGCGGTGGCGCTTCGGCTGAACGTACCGAAAAAGCTTTTCGCTTGGTACTGGCCGACAAAGGCGTAAAAGCCATGCTGGTCAATATTTTTGCCGGCATTAATCGTTGTGACTGGATAGCTGAAGGCGTAGTTGAAGCGGTCAAAAAAATTGATATGAAAATACCGTTGATCGTCAGATTATCAGGCACTAACGTTGAAGAAGGCCGACGGATTATCCAAGAAAGCGGCTTACCTATTATTACTGCTGAAACATTGGCCGAAGCGGCTGAAAAAGCAGTGCAAGCGCGCAATGCCGTGGTTGCAAAAGAAGCGGCTCAGGGAGCGTAAACAATGGCTATTTTAATTGACGAAACAACACGCATCATTGTTCAAGGCTTTACCGGAAAAATCGGCAGCTTTCACGCTCAGGACATGATCAACTACGGCTCCAACGTGGTCGGTGGCATTACGCCCGGCAAAGGCGGGCAAACTCACCTGGGTTTGCCGGTATTTAATACCGTAAAGGAAGCAGTACGCGAAGTCGGGGCAAAAGCCAGTATTATCTTTGTTCCGCCGGCTTTTGCTGCCGATTCAATTATGGAAGCGGCTGATGCGGGTATCAAGTATTGCGTGGCGATTACCGACGGCATTCCAACCCAGGACATGATGACGGTTAAAAACTTTTTGCGGCGTTTCCCAATAGAGCAACGCATGATCCTGACTGGCCCGAACTGCGCAGGCACTATCAGTCCGTGGCGCGCGATGCTGGGCATCATGCCGGGGCATATTTACATGAAAGGCAATGTCGGCATAGTCGGTCGTTCAGGTACCTTGGGTTATGAAGCGGCTGATCAAATGAAGCGCTTGAATATCGGCATCTCTACATCGGTCGGTATCGGTGGTGACCCGATTAATGGCAGTTCGCACCGTGATATTCTGGAAAAATTTGAAGCTGATCCGGAAACCAAAGTGGTTTTGATGATAGGTGAAATCGGCGGACCGCAAGAAGTCGAGGCTGGTATTTTTGCCAGAGAGCATATGACTAAACCGGTCATTGCCTATATTGCTGGATTAACGGCACCGGAAGGTCGGCGCATGGGCCATGCCGGAGCAATTATTTCATCAGCGGGTGAAAGCGCTGCAGAAAAAGTGGCTCTGCTCCGAGAATTGGGCGTTACTATCTGCCCAACGCCTGCGGCGATGGGTGATACGGTAGCCGCTGTGCTGGCCAAGCTGTAAGTTAAAAATACAAGGTAAAAGGCGGCCAAGGGGGACAGATACCAGGTCCTTCGTCCGTTTTATTTTTTAATCCTTAAAGGGCTTAAATGAAAATACTTATTCTTGGGGCCGGAGTCACCGGATCCTCAGTTGCCGGCGCGTTGGCGAGTGAAGAGAATGACATTGTGGTCGTTGATTTCAGGACTGAGTTGCTCGATGCATTAAAAGAGCGCTTCGATATTGCGACGGTTGCTGGTAACGCGGCGCATCCTAAAGTACTGGAACAAGCTGGCGCGCGAACTGCCGACATCATTATCGCGGTTACCGACAGCGACGAGACCAATATGCTAGCTTGCGTCATCATTAATACGCTGTACAGCCGACCAAAAACGATTGCCCGAGTTCGCGCCGTCGACTACTTGAAAAATCCAAAATTGTTTGGCCCCAACGGTATCCCTGTTGATATTGTGATCAGCCCTGAACAAATTGTCATGGAGGCTATTCGTAATTTAATTGAGTTTCCCGGTGTTCAGCATATTTCCGATTTTGCCGGTGGCCTGGTGTTACTTTTTTCAGTTAAGGTGATTGCTGATGGCTCTTTAACTGGCAAGGAGATTAAAACCCTGAAAGACCGTCTAGTTGGCGGTAAAATTAGGGTGGTAGCCATTTTTCGACAAGGTCTCCCGTTGGTCGTAAATGGCGAAGCCGTTATTGAGGCCGGAGATGAGGTGTTTTTTGTAGCTCCACGCGAAGAAGTTCGCGGAGTCCTGAAAGAGCTTAGCAAGCTGGAAGCACCGCTAAAACGGATTATCATTGCCGGCGGTGGTCATATCGGTAAGCGTTTGGCGCTGGCATTGGAAAATAATCATCAAGTAAAAATTATTGAAAAAGACTCTGACCGCGCTCACAAAATAGCCAATGATCTTGAACGTACCGTCGTCTTGCTTGGTGATTGCGCCGATGAAGCGCTGTTACTTGATGAGTCTATCGACAGCACTGATTTGTTTTGTGCGATTACCGAAAATGACGGTGTCAATATTGTCTCTGCTTCTTTAGCAAAAAGCTTAGGCGCGCGCAAGTCTATTTGTTTGCTGAATCATGTTTCGTATAGCAAATTATTACCTGGAACAGGTATAGATGTGGCAGTGTTGCCTAATCAAGAAACGCTAGGCAGTATTTTGAAGCATGTTCGTCGAGGCGACGTGGCGCAAGTTAGCTCTTTATGTGGTGGCTCCGCTGAAGCTATAGAGGCGGTTGCTCACCAAAGTAATGATCTTAATTCCGTCGTTGGACGCCGGGTTGATGCCATCAGCTTTCCTGAAGGCATAGTGATGGGAGCATTGATACGCAACAAACAAGTCATTTCCATACACTGTGACACCGTGTTTGAAGAAGGTGATCATGTAGTGATGTTTGTAATGGATAAAAAATTAATCGTCAATATCGAGAAGAAATTTCAACCTCTTTGAAGGATAGGTTTAAAGCGGAAAAATATTAGCCTTTCGTCTTAAACCTTTCGTTTTTCGCCCTTCGTCTTAAGCTTAATCCCATGAATGTCTTCCTTACTATCACCCATACCTTCGGCGTTGTTCTTATAGTCTTTAGTGGTTTGATGTCCACTTGTTGGGTCACCTCTGCCCTTGCAGAAGATGGCGCTATTAACGCTTTTTCCCAAGGGACTTTGATTACTTTATTGTCTGGTGTTTTAATGTTTATATTGACATTAAGATCGCCCAAAAAAGTATCCAGAAAAGCAGGCTTTTTATTGGTAACCATGTGCTGGTCACTGGCTTCGGTGTTTTGCACCCTGCCTTTGTTACTGTATTTGCCTGAACTAAGCTTTATTGACGCTTATTTTGAGGTCATTTCGGGTCTCACGACTACCGGGGCGACAGTGCTTAGTGGTTTGGATCAATTGCCCATGTCGATTAACCTGTGGCGGCATGAATTAACCTGGCTTGGTGGAATAGCGATTATTGTTTTTGCAGTGGCTATTTTACCTATTTTAGGTATAGGCGGAATGCAATTGCTTAAATCAGGATCCCCCGGTTCGGTCAAAGAATCTGATTTACCACCTCGGATAATGCAAACCACGAAAGCGTTATGGCTGACCTATGTTGCCATTACACTTGTTTGTATCATTGCTTTACATTTTGCCGGCATGGGTTGGTTCGATGCAGTTTGTCATGCTTTTGCAGTAATGAGTTTAGGTGGATTTTCTACGCACGACGCTAGCATCGGTTTTTTTAATTCATTGCCCATTGAAATAGTGCTGACAATTTTTCAATTGCTGGCAGCGATGAACTTTAGCACTCATTTCTTGGCTCTCCACAAGCGCTCAATTAAACCGTATGTTAAGGATATGGAAGTGTGGGGCATGTTGATTGTTGTGCTAGGGAGCTGCGTGGTTGCGGCTTCAGTGTTGTGGCATTCCGGTACTTACCCGGATTTTTTTACCGCTTTACGCCATGCAACATTTAATGTCGTTACTGTGGCTACCACCTCGGGCTTTATGACTCAGGATTTTAACTTGTGGCCTATTTTCGTGCCGATGTGGATGCTATTTTTGAGCGGTATTTCTGTTTCTACCGGCTCTACCGGTGGCGGTATCCGCATGATTCGAACTATTATTTTAATGAAACAAGCCTATCTGGAGCTGTTTAAATCCATTCATCCATACGCTATTAAGCCAATGAAAATTGGCGGTTCGGTCATCAGCAATGACGTTGTAACTTCAGTCATGGGATTCATTTTTCTGTATTTCATTAGCATCGTTATTCTGGTGTTTACGCTGCTATTTAGCGGATTGGATTTTATGAGTGCTTTTTCGGCGATTATTGCTTGCTTTAATAATGCAGGTCTCGGGCTTAACTTGGTTGGTCCTGAAAGCAATTATTCTATTTTGAGCGATTTTCAAACCGGTGTTTGTATTTTTGCAATGCTTTTGGGTAGGGTGCAAATTTTCTCAATTGTTATTTTATTTGTACCGGAATTTTGGAGAAAATAATTCCAGCCTAAGTGACTGCGACAAAAAAATAAAGCGTGATAAAGCAAGTTGATGGGCATAAAAAAACCTCGCAGGGGTGGCTGGTTAGCCACCCCTGCGAGGTTTTTGGTACCGCTTAAATTCTATTTACAGCTGAATAGAGCTAGAAACTTTTTGCTTAGATGTATCTGGATCATCCATGCAGCCAGACAAGCCAACAATCATTAATGTCATAGCGATAAGAGATAAAATTTTATTCATACAAACATCCTCCAAAGGGGTTTCAATTATTTTTATTAATGTGCGCCATTAGTTAAGCACGTGCATTTTATATCATGACTAGAATGATGATGCAATAATAAAAGTTCATTAATTAGCTGGGGTAATTAAAGTGCGTTGATGTTATCCGGCAAATTAAAAGAAATTTGTCTGTCATTCCATTTTACCGTTCCGATAGTGCTCCATGGTGATTCAAAGTTCTTATGCAGTTGATCATGCACCCAGTAGGAAGGTGCATTTATTTTCTTAAGTTTTATATTGAAAACGACGTCATCAAGCTTTAAACCGATTTTTTGCCCCCAAAAAGCGGTAACTTTCATAATGAATTTATGTAAACGTTGGTTGTTAATGTTGGGTGTCACTGCAATATTAGCCCACATGGAATGAACACGCCCCCAGTTGGGAGCAAGAAGGCGGCCCTGCTCATTGACAAAAGGTAGCCAGTGTTCAGTACCATTTTGATCGGTGTAAGTAATGGCCAAAATATGGTCATAGCCGGCGAAATGATCGTGTAGGTAAAGCGCATGAGGGGTAATGCCAAAAAAGGTCAATGACACTGTCGTAAGTGCGTTACTGGCTTGAGAAATTGGTATGCTGATGGGATTGTTCTTGGCAGCCAGATCCAATCTGTAAATAAGTCCGTAATGAATAGTACTGTTTAATTGCAACACCAGAAGGGCAATGAGTATTTTTGCAAGTTTTCTGGAGAAGGCTTTGGGCTTAAGAGTAGCTAGATGTTCAAAAATTTGATGATAGTACGTGTTATTTTGCAACGCTGGCGATACTAAGCATTCAGACGTGCAGGAGACTCGACTGCGCGAGTCCGCAATACCCCGATATTTTTTTACTGCCATCAAGTGAATTCCCGGCAGGCTTAAAATAAATCCTACAGGATATAGATAGCGCATTTTTTTCAGTATTTGAATATAGGTGTTAACGCCCGAATAAATGCGATTTTCGCCATCTAAAGCATATAAATCCAGCAGCAGGACTTCAGAAGGCATTGCGGCTATTGCTGGATAGTTTGCCGCATGTTCCTGGGCGCTTTTAAAATCTATGCAATTGAAAATATCGAAATGATTAAGGATGAGGACGGTGCGATTACACAAAGGGCATAGCTGATCAAAGAATACCGTCAAAATTGGCTTTTGGGAGGTTAGGATCTTAGCTAAGACGCGCCAGTAGCTAAACGGTACGAGCAAAATGTAGAATATCAGCATCCCCAGGCCAAAAGGATAGATATTTAAAGACAGTGTAATCCCTAGATGCAGTCCCAGGCCGACCAACAAATAAACGCTGCGTAATCGGCGGTTCGAAAAAAAGAAGATAAAGCTGAATTGAAAAACCAGTATGGTATAGCCGATAATTTTTTCTAGCAGTTCATTGTTCAGCAACAATGACATATCTATGGCTGAAACATAATAGGGTTGTGTTGACGGCAGCCAGGAGCCAAGACCGTTACGCCAGTGCTCGGCAAATAACTTGTGAATAGCCGAATCAAAATACAAAAAACCCAGGCAAATCAAGATAGGCAGGTAATAAGCCAAGCTCGAAACTGTTGGTTTTGGATAGGTATTGTAATGCGTAAAAGGCGTGCTGAGTTTGTGTCTGAGATTATCTATCGAAAATGCCCGGTCTCCAGGCATAAACAGCAGAAAAAATCCTGCACCAATCATGAATGAATCAAAGCCACCATCAAAATCACGTTGCATGGAGGTGAAATTAACAAACACAATCCAGAAAATATAACTACTGAGAACGGCAAATTGGTAGCGATAGCCAACAATGACAAAAGCGGTAATAACGCCCCAGAGACACAAAAAAAACGGAATCATGGGGAATTCAACGTCTATATAAGGGATGGGGTCGAAAATTAAATGATTAAAATACAAGAGGAATAAAATCTCCTGTAGCGTGACTAAACCATAAAAAATTCGGAACAAGCCTATACCGGTTGCGGGGACTTGTTTGGATTGCAGCTTTAAAATTTTGGTAGATATAAGTCTATACATTTTATGATTCGAAAGATCGAAAAGATGTATAAATTATATAGTAAATGTAGGGTTGATGTATTGGAAGCTTGGTAATAACACGGTTAGCCATTCATGATGAATGGATAACCGTACTAACGTATCTCTGAAACCAGTTGACTACGCTTATTTTTCGTCGTCAGGATGTGCAGCAAATACCCATTTTATAAGAAAATATACAGCAGCTATAACCACAACAGCGCCGACCATGCCAGCTGGTGTTCTTACTGTTTCAGTTAACTCTAAAATAAATCCCATCTAGTGTCTCCTACCTAATAATTTTTATCTATAAAGAAATTGCTAATTGTATAGCAAGCGGAAGCAGCATGATACTTTAGGTGAACTTAAAGTCAAGGCTTAATTTTCATGTGGTTTTGTTATATTGTTTCCGATTGAAATTTATTGCTCGATAGCCAGTGCGGTATAGTTTAGAATTCATAGCTTAAGTGTTAATACATTTTTTGATAAGGAATTATGATGAATAGATACGTTAAAATATTATCGCTGGCTACGCTTTTTATGGCGTTTTCAGCAAATGCTGAAGTTGCATTAAAAGATAGCTCTGAAATCCTGGGAAAATGGAATTTATATGCTGAAGCACTCAAATTGGATGGCGAGCAAAAAGCGGTTAAGATTGAATGGGATTTTAAAGCAGATGGTGTTTTGCAAACGACATCAATAGATTCGGTAGGCCGCACCAAAGAAATGAAAATAGCCATCAAGTATATGGTTGAAAATGGCGAAATTAAAAAACAGACCACTCCTGGTCAAGAAAAATACGAGTCCTGCAAAGTGGTTGAAAAAGAGGGTTCAAAAATGATTTTAAAGTGTAAATTTCTGTACTTCTTTCTGACAAAAATATAATTAAATAAAAGGATATAGCTATGATAGGTGGCATTGTAATGATTTTTGTAGCACTCTGGATTTACCAGTCGGCTATGCGAGCAAAAACAAGTAATGTAATAATGTGGGTGGCGATTGCTACAGTTGGCTTTTTTGTAGTACAGCTAAGTTTTATTGATATTAATCTCTATATCTTGGAATCCATAAAAAGTAGCGAAGGTGGTGGCGACTACGAGCGTGACTTAACCACTATTGGCGATAGAAAAAATGAAGGTGGTTTTCAAGGATTTGGCGGCGTTTTGTTGTCGCTGTATTTGGAATTAATGCCCTCAGTCGTCGGCGTATTAGCTGCTGCGCTGATTCGGATAAAATTTATTACCAAAGAAGCATTTTCAATTGGCAATTTATTTGGCGACGTTAAAGAAATGTTTTTAAGCATCAAACAAAGCTTTAAAACGTCTGATAATTAAGCGTTAACATTGTTTATAAAAAAAAGCCCGAGCAATGCTTGGGCTTTTTTTATGGCTCACTATTGTTAGTTGCCTAGGATAGTTGAAACGAGAAAAATCAGCGCAGAGACAAAAAGCGCAGTAAAAATCAACCCAGCAATAACATAGGTTGATAGCGGTATTTGTTCAGAATCTTTTTGTCTGTTGGCGTTACTTTGTACGCCAATGGCAGCGGCTAAAACGCTTTTTATGACTTGAGTAATCGTTGGTTTTGACATGCTCATCTCCGGCAAAAAATAGTAAAAATAATAGTGCTTGATGCTTTATTAAGCAATGATTATATCCAAAACCAATAACCCCCTGGATCGTTCCCATGAGTAAAACCGAACTATTAAAGCAACAACTAGCGTCTCGTATTTTATTTCTCGATGGTGCGATGGGGACGATGATCCAGAGCTACAAGCTGGAAGAAAAAGATTATCGTGGTCAGCGTTTTGCACAGTGGGATTGTGACCTTAAGGGAAATAATGATTTATTGTCGCTGACCCAACCGGACATTATTAAAGCCATTCATAGCGCTTATTTTGAAGTAGGTTCCGACATCGTCGAAACCAATACCTTCAATGCGACCAGCATTGCGATGGCCGATTATCACATGGAAGCGTTAGCCTATGAAATCAATGTCGAAGCGGCCCGGGTGGCTAGGGAAGCGGCCGATGAGTACACTCAAAAGACGCCGGATAAACCGCGTTTTGTAGCCGGCGTCTTGGGTCCTACCAACCGCACAGCATCGATGTCGCCGGATGTGAACGATCCGGGTTTTAGAAATATTTTCTTCGACGACTTAGTTACAGCCTACACGGAAGCCACCAAAGGCCTGATAGACGGTGGCGCGGATATTATCCTGATTGAAACCGTGTTCGACACCTTGAATGCCAAAGCCGCCATTTTTGCGGTGGAACAAGTTTTTGAACAGCTAGGCTACAAGCTGCCGGTGATGATTTCCGGCACGATTACCGATGCCTCGGGCAGAACCTTATCTGGGCAAACCGTAGCCGCGTTCTGGAATTCGCTAAAGCATGTCGAGCCGATTTCGTTCGGTTTTAACTGCGCCTTAGGCGCGACCGAATTACGCCAGTATATTGCCGAATTATCAAACATTGCCGACACCCATATTTCCGCTCATCCCAATGCAGGCTTGCCTAACGAGTTCGGGGAATATGATGAAACACCGGAAGCGATGGCACTGGAACTGGCCGATTGGGCGAAATCTGGCTACCTGAATATTATTGGTGGTTGCTGCGGAACCTCACCTGAAAATATCAAGGCGATCGTTCAGGCCGTACAAGAATACAGCCCGAGAATCGTCCCGGAGATCCCCAAACAGTGTCGCTTATCAGGACTCGAACCAATGAATATCGGGCCGGATTCATTATTCGTCAATATTGGCGAGCGCACCAACGTAACTGGATCAGCGGCTTTCAAACGCTTAGTTATTGACGGCGATTTTGAAACAGCACTGGAGGTCGCCAAACAGCAAGTCGAAAACGGCGCACAAATTATCGACATCAACATGGATGAAGGCATGCTGGAGTCCAAAGAAGCCATGGTGCGTTTTTTGATGCTGATTGCCTCCGAGCCCGATATTGCCAAAGTGCCGATCATGCTGGACTCGTCCAAATGGGATATTTTGGAAGCCGGTCTTAAATGTATCCAGGGCAAAGGCGTGGTGAATTCCATTTCGCTGAAAGAAGGCGAAGATACGTTTATCAAACACGCCAAATTGGTGCGGCGTTACGGTGCAGCGGTTATCGTGATGGCTTTTGATGAACAAGGACAAGCTGATACCCAAGATCGAAAAGTCGAAATATGCCAGCGGGCTTACAAGCTTTTGACCGAACAGGTCGGTTTTCCAGCTGAAGATATTATTTTCGATCCGAATATATTTGCCGTTGCGACCGGCATTGACGAACATAATAATTACGGCCTAGACTTTATAGCCGCCACCCGCGAGATCAAGCGTACCCTGCCTTACGCGCTGATTTCCGGTGGCGTTTCTAATGTTTCGTTTTCGTTTCGGGGCAATAACCCTGTGCGGGAAGCGATTCATGCGGTGTTTTTATACCATGCGATACAGGCCGGCATGGACATGGGCATCGTTAATGCCGGGCAGCTGGCGATTTATGCGGACATCCCCGATGATTTACGCGAGGCGGTTGAAGCGGTCATCTTAAATACTCATGACGGCAGTGGTACCGATAAGTTACTGGAATTGGCCGACAAATATCGCGGCGACGGTACCAGCAGTCAAGGTAAAGAGCAGGATTTAAAATGGCGTAGCTGGTCGGTCAGTAAACGTCTGGAACACGCCTTGGTCAAAGGCATCACCGATTACATCGACGAAGATACTGAGCAGGCCAGACTGGAAGCCGAACGCCCGCTGCACGTCATCGAAGGCGCACTAATGGACGGCATGAATGTGGTCGGCGACTTGTTTGGCGCGGGCAAAATGTTTCTGCCGCAAGTAGTTAAATCGGCGCGGGTCATGAAAAAAGCGGTGGCGTATTTGATGCCGTTTATGGATGCCGATAAAGCGGCAGGCGAGAGGCAAACTAACGGCAAAATCCTGATGGCGACGGTAAAAGGCGATGTGCATGACATCGGCAAGAATATCGTCGGTGTCGTTTTGCAATGCAATAATTATGACGTGCTTGATCTGGGTGTGATGGTTCCGGCTGAAAAGATTTTGCAAACCGCTCGTTTGGAGAACGTTGATATTATCGGCTTAAGCGGGCTGATTACGCCGTCACTGGACGAAATGGTGCATGTTGCCAAGGAAATGCAGCGCCAGGGTTTTACTATTCCGTTAATGATAGGCGGGGCAACCACGTCCCGTGCGCATACGGCGGTTAAAATTGCCCCGCATTATCAAGGGCCGGTTATTTATGTGACCGATGCGTCACGCGGAGTCGGCGTGGCCAGCAATCTGCTGAGCGCCGAGTTAAAAGACGAGTTCGTCACTGGGGTAAAAGAAGAATACGAGGAAGTCAGAGAAAGACACAAAGGCCGTGAAGCTAAAACCAAGCAACATTCTTTGGCGGAAGCCCGGCGCAACAAATTTAACTGGGGCAACTATGAACCGGTGAAACCCTCGTTTTTAGGTGTCAAAGTCATTGATAATTTTCCGTTGGATACTCTGGTCTGGTATATCGATTGGACGCCGTTTTTCCAAACCTGGGAAATGGCTGGCAGTTATCCAAAAATACTTGATGATAAAGTTATCGGCGTTCAGGCTAGAGAGCTGTTTGATGATGCGCAAACAATGCTGAAAAAAATCATCAACGAACAATGGTTGACAGCCAGAGCCGTAGTCGGGTTTTTTCCGGCCAATAGCGACGGCGATGATGTGGTGATCTACACCGACGACACGCGCGCACAAAAACAAGAAACTTTACATCATTTGCGCCAGCAAAATGTCAAGGCACCGGGCAGGCCCAATTATTGTTTGTCTGATTTTGTCGCCCCTAAAACTAGCGGAAAAGCTGATTATATCGGCGCTTTTGCGGTAACGACCGGTCTCGGCATCGAACAAAAACTTCAAGAATTTGAACAAGATAACGATGATTACAGCTCAATTATGCTCAAAGCCTTGGCTGACCGATTTGCTGAAGCCTTTGCAGAATACATGCACCAAGTGGTCAGAACAGACTATTGGGGTTATACAAAAGATGAAAATCACCAGGCTGATCAATTAATCAACGAAGCTTATCAAGGCATCCGGCCTGCCCCGGGTTATCCTGCGTGTCCGGATCACACCGAGAAAGGCAAGTTGTTTGAGTTGTTGAATGTAACAAAAAATACCACGATAGAACTGACCGAAAGTTACGCGATGTACCCGGCCTCAGCAGTCAGTGGCTGGTATTTTTCTCACCCTGACTCGCAGTATTTTAATGTTGGCAAGATCGACAAGGATCAATTGCAAGACTATGCCAGACGTAAAGGTATAAGCGATGAAGTCGCAGAACGCTGGCTGGCAGCGCATTTACATCATTAGCCGATGACGACAAAAGCGAGCATTGGGCAAACATTGGAACGGCTAATGTATAGTAGTCGCTGGATACTGGCGCCGATTTATTTCGGGCTGAGTCTGGTGCTACTGGCGCTGTCGGTGAAATTTTTTCAGGAGCTTTATCATTTTTTGCCGCATATTTTAGAAATAGATGAAACCGAACTGGTGTTAAAGTTTCTGACTTTGATTGATCTGACCCTGGTTGGTAGTTTAGTTGTCATTGTGATGTTTAGCGGCTACGAAAATTTTGTTTCGCAACTGAATATCAGTGAAACGACTGAAAAGCTGGAATGGCTGGGAACGCACGATTACGGCTCGTTGAAGATGAAAGTCGCTTCATCGATCGTTGCTATTTCCTCGATACATTTATTGAAAGTGTTTATGAATATTCAGGCGACCGATAATGACAAACTGCGGTGGTATGTCGTTATTCATTTGACGTTGGTATTATCTGCCCTGTTCATGGGCTATCTGGAAAAATTGACTAAACATTGATGCGACAATTAATACTGTTTGGTACTTCCGGCTGTCATCTTTGCGAACAAGCAGTAGCCATTATTAATATTTGTGTTCAGGAAGGGCTTGATTTAACTATCGAATATATAGACATTGCCGAACAGGAACAGTGGCAGGAACAATACGCCATACGCATTCCTGTTTTATATGATCCAGCGACCAAGCAGGAACTAGGTTGGCCGTTTGATCAGGCAGCATTAAATTTTTTCGTAATGACTCGGTAAATTCAAGACATAAAAAAACCGAATTCCAGCAAACGAAATGTTTGCTAAAATTCGGATTTTTGATTGTGGCTACAAGCTAAAGCTTATTTTTTCATAATACTGACGCCTTTCAGCAAGGTCAGCGCTTGATACAAGGGATAATCTTTTTCCAAGGTATCCTTTTCTTTTTCCTGCACATCCTCTTTACTTTCTTTGCCTTTGCCGTTTTGTAAATGATGAGACAAATCTGCTTCTTTAACTGGCTTAAATTCGGTTTTTTCCAAGGACTCCAGTTTAACACGGGCTAAGGTAATATCCGGCTCAATACCTTCGGCCTGGATGGAGCGACCTGAAGGTGTATAGTATCTAGCCGTTGTCAGCTTAACTGCCGCGCCGTTACTGGTGGGTAATATGGTCTGTACTGAACCTTTACCGAACGACTTCTCGCCCATGATCACGGCTCGCTTTTGATCCTGTAAAGCACCCGCTACAATTTCTGAGGCTGATGCGGAACCGGCATTAATCAACACAACCATCGGTGCACCGTCAATAAGATCATCTGGAGCGGCATTAAAGCGCATTTCTGAGTTTTCAATACGACCTTCGGTGTAAACAATCAGACCGCTTTTGATAAAGGCATCACTGACCTCAACTGCCGCATTCAGTACGCCGCCAGGGTTATTTCTTAAATCTAACACCAAGCCTTTAAGATTACCTGCGTTTTCCTTTTTCAGTCCGGCTAGCGCTTCTTTTAGACCGTCTCCGGTTCCTGATTGAAAACTGCTAATACGTACATAGCCATAGCCTTTTTCCAGCATCCGGCTTTTAACGCTTTTAACTTTGATAATGTCCCGAATTAGGGTTATTTTTAAAGGCGCTTCTACACCTTCACGCACCACCGTTAGCAAAATCTTACTGCCTGATTCACCACGCATATGCTTAACCGCATCAGCTAACGTCATACCTTTTACCGGCTGATCATCAAGTCTGACAATCAAATCACCGGTTTTAATGCCGGCTCTTTGTGCTGGGGTATCATCTATAGGAGAAACAACTTTAACAAAGCCGTTTTCCATAGTAACTTCTATGCCTAGGCCGCCGAATTGCCCTGTCGTGCCTTCTTTTAATTCCTGATATTCCTCAGCACCCAAATATGCAGAATGGGGATCAAGCCCACTGAGCATGCCGCGAACGGCGTCTTCCAATAACTTTTTGTCCGAAACGGGTTCGACATAATCCCTTTTAATTCGACCAAAAATTTCTGTGAAGGTGCGTAAGTCCTCATAGGGTAAAGTTTCTGTATCAGTTATGGGCACAACATTATCCCGTTCAGCAAAAACGCTGCCGCAGATACCCATAAAAACACCCAACATAATCCCTAAGGACAAAATAAAAATATTTTTCTTTTTTAACATGAATCTTAAAACTCCAAACGCTCGATTTCCTAAAATAGTGTCCCGCAGTTAAGTAACTTGATCCCGATTATTTTCGGCACCACTCAAGCGGGTCAACCGGCTTACCTTTATTGCGTATTCCAAAATATAATCCGGAATGACTACGCCCACCGCTTTGTCCAACGGAAGCAATAACTTCGCCAACATCCACCCACTCATCAACTTGCCGATACAAACTCTGATTAAAAGCATAAAGACTCATATAGCCTTTACCATGATCGAGAATAATTAATAATCCATACCCTCGTAGCCAATCTGAATACACCACTTTACCACGGGTAATTGCACGTATCTCGGCACCCTCGCTGGCGGCTATTAATACACCATCCCAAACGCTCTCAGTAATTTCGGTACTTGCGGTACGTACACTGCCAAACTTATTAGACAAACTCCCTTTAACCGGCCAAGGAAGTAGTCCCTTTAGTTCTAAAAAGTCCTCCTTAAGTTTAGCAAAATCATCACCCAATTCTGGCAAAGTTTTGCCAGGCTCGGTAGAAACTGCAATAGTTTTGTGCAACGTCTTTGTTTGTTCAGCCTCAAAAGTGAGATCGTCGGTCGACCTCTGCAAGGAAGATACCAGATTTTTCAATTTATTTTCGCTTTCTTTCAAATAAATTATTTGCTGCTCATTTGAAGAAAAATCGTTTTTTAATCGCGCTAGCAATTCAGCTCTGCGTTTTCTAACGCCATCCACAGTTATTTGCTCTATTTTTTTTTGTTCTAGACTTTTTTCTAAAACTTCAGTTTCCTGCTGCTGTTGCTTACTCAAATGATCCAAATGCTGCACGGACTGGGAAATGCTAGCCAGTTTTGTCAGTCTAGCCTTATTCAGATAGTCATAATACACGAGCATTCGACTGGATAATACCGGATCTTGCTGGTTGAGCAACAACTTCAAATTTTCTTTTTTTCCCATGGCATAGGCCGCTTTCATTTGACCGGCTAATGCTTTGTTTTGCTTTGTGACTTCACCATGAAGAGCCTGTGTTTCCTGTCGAATTTCAAGAAGATTCTGGCGTTTTAGTTCAACCTGAGTCTGCAACTTCCTTAGTAAAGCGACCGTCTTACCATAAAGCGTCTCAACTTCACCTAACTGTGTGTTTAGGGCATTTTTTTGCAGTTGAATACGACGCATATTCTGACTAGTCGCTCTAATACCTGATTGAACTTCGCTTAGCGTCTCATTTGTTTCTAAGTTTTCCGCTCCACTCTGTTGAACGAATGCGCTCAGTAAAAAAAAACAAATCAGCTGCTTTCTCATCCACGGGTTAATCAAACTTGATAAGTGATCTTCCGGTCATTTCAACTGGTTGTAAAACCCCTAACATAGCCAGCATGGTTGGTGCTAAGTCAGATAAACTGCCACCCACGTCTAATGGTTTGTCACCCCCGACGTAAACCAAGGGTACAGGATTTATCGTATGCGCAGTGTGTGGTTGCCCCGTTACTTTATCCAACATTTGCTCAATGTTACCATGATCAGCGGTTATCAACATCTGCCCACCAACTGATCTTAAAGCATCAACTACACGCTGCAAAGAAGCATCAACGGCCTGCACAGCCAAAATTGCTGCATCCATGATTCCGGTATGCCCGACCATGTCGCAATTCGCATAATTACAAATAATGACATCATATTTACCACCGGTGATCGCAGCGACCAGATTATCGGTAACTTCTGCCGCATTCATTTCTGGCTGCAAGTCATATGTTCTGACTTTAGGTGACGGCACTAATATTCGGTCTTCTCCAGGAAAAGCCGCATCTATGCCACCATTTAGAAAAAATGTAACATGGGCAAATTTTTCAGTTTCTGCCAGCCGTAATTGAGTCATGCCCAGCGTGGATAAATACTCGCCTAGACAATTTTTTAAATCCGTCGGTGGATAGGCAATATCATAATCAAAATCCTGCTGATACTCGGTTAGCGTACAGTAATAGCCGGGGTGAGGCGCATGATTACGCTCGAAAGCATCAAAATTTGTTGAGGTTAACGCCAGGGAAATCTCGCGGGCGCGATCCGACCGGAAATTCATAAACACCACGGAGTCATCAGGATCAAGACTAACTGTTTGATGCTCTGAATCCAAAATGGCTGTCGGTAAAACAAACTCATCGGTTTCGCCTCGTGCATAAGCTGCCGCTAAACCTTCTTCGGCAGAATTTGCGCTAAACGCCGCCTCGCCTTTTGCAATCAGGTCATAGCCCTGCTTTACCCGATCCCAGCGATTATCGCGGTCCATAGCATAGAAGCGGCCTACGATTGAAACAATCCGACCCACGCCTAGCGCCGCAAATTTAGCGTTAAGCAACTCAAGGGAAGATATAGCACTTTGGGGGGGAACATCACGACCATCTAGAAAAGCATGCAGGTAAATCTTATCGAGGCCCCGGCGAGCCGCTAACTCCACCATCGCGACAATTTGATCCTCATGACTATGCACACCACCAGGTGATAACAAGCCCATGATATGCAGGGCTTTATTTTTTTCCTTGGCAAGATCAACGGCTCGGCAAAGAACCGAATTAGTATAAAAGCTTCCGTCAACTATTGCGTCATTGACCTTAGAAAAGTCCTGAGGAACGTAGCGTCCGGTGCCTATATGAACATGGCCAACTTCTGAGTTACCCATTTGCCCACCTGGCAAGCCAACGACAGTGCCGGAACAGTTCAGTAACGTGTTGGGACAGTCTTTTTGCAAACTGTCCCAACAAGGTGTGTCAGCCATTGCGATGGCATTATATTCTTTGTCCAAGGAGTGACCGAATCCGTCAAGAATCAGTAATACCACAGGCTTTGGCCGATTTAACATCTTTATCCTTATTTTTCGATACTAAAAAAATTTGCATCACTACGCGCTATACAAAATAAATCATTTTATGCTCAATTCTATCTTTTTTGCTTTGCTGTTGGAAACTCTCCTTTCTTAAAATTTGACCACCCTGCATTATCGCGGTATCGTCAACAGCTCTAATCCACCGGCCTCTATCCATCGAATAGGACGGATGATTGAAACATTACCCAAAACAGTCGTAGTAAGGTATTATTTTGCCAGATTTACTGTTTTTTTGTTTTTTGGCCAGCGCCAACTACATAATCAAGTAGTCATTATATTAATACACGTTGACAACAGTTGTGTACAAAAAAATTTTCACAGGCTTATTTCTCTAAATCAGACCTGTCAATCACCCCGCCCTAAAGGACGAAGCTTGTAAAAGCTAGGTTGACCAGACTAAGCGCTAACACAGTGCTACGATTACAACGGGTCGTTAAGACTTACCAGCGAATGCTTCCTTAGTTCGCAGCTTGTAAAGGATTGGATCACGCTGGGGAAAGGTAAAGCCCCGAAGGTTCTTTCCGGCACTAGCAATAGTGGGAGCCGGTTGTAATCATTGTCGAAGGAGATTGCGGGAAACCGCAGCGTTACTAGCCCCTTACGGGTTGACCGCTTGGAAAGACAAGCACCTTTTTTAAAGATAGCAAACGCAATAGGAGTTGCGTGAGTTGGGTTGGCTAACGCCGACGCGCTATCCCTCCCCGACCTAAAGGACGGGGTATCTCGCGCAAAAACTGATGAAACACAAGGCTGGTTAGCGTAATATTTCACAGCATCTGACCGTACTCAAGGGAAAATCGACTTTGAAATATGTGTTTATTGTTTTCTTGACGAAATTTGCATGCTACGCATTTCCGCTATGACCCTCAATTCTTTTCACTTAACCTTACAAATCTATCCATGGACCGTTATCTAGAATTTATTTTAAATCATTACATACTATCTCTCGCTTTAGCAGTCGTTACTTTTTTATTAATTCAAGAATTATTTGAAACTGCGTTCAAAAAATTTAGCGCTCTTTCGCCTTTACTGGCTGTCGCAAAAATGAATGATAGTGACACTCTTGTTATTGATGTACGCGAACCGGAAGAGTTTCTTAAAGGCCATATCGAAAACGCGATCAACACCCCATTGGGTAACTTGACGACTCATTTGACCAAGCTGGAAACACACAAAAACAAACCTGTCCTTATTGCTTGCCAAACTAGCACTCGCGCTGCATCAGCCGCAAAATTGCTGACTAAAGCGGGGTTTGATCAGGTTTTTGTTATTTCTGGTGGCATGCAAGCCTGGGAAAATGATTACAAATTACCGATTAAATCAGCTGCTAAGAAAAGAAATTAAATTTTAACCACTAACTACAGAAACTTACCATGAGCGAAGAAATTAACACCATAGAAAAACAATTTTCCATTCAGAAAATTTATACTAAAGATATGTCTTTTGAAACGCCCAACTCACCCAAAGTTTTTACTGAAAAATGGGAACCCGTCGTAGACTTTAATCTGGGTACTCAGGTGTTGCCTTTAGAAGACTCCATGTACGAAGTGGCCTTGACAGTCACCATCACTGTTAAAAATGGCGATACCACTGCTTATCTGGTTGAAGTCAATCAGGCAGGAATTTTCTCTTTAGGTGGATTTACTGATGCTGAAATGAGCCCAATGGTTGGCAGTTTTTGCCCTAATATTCTGTTTCCTTACGCAAGAGAGGCCATTTCTGACCTAGTCACTAAAGGCGGTTTTCCACCCATGCTTTTAGCTCCAGTCAATTTTGATGCTTTGTATTCACAGCATTTACAACAAGCACAACAAGCGCCAGGTTCTGACTCTATTAATTAAGTGTACGTTGTTCAATGAATAAAAAAATAGCCGTCCTGGGCGCAGGTTCATGGGGAACGACTCTGGCAATTCTGGCCGCCAGAAATGGTTGCCAGACGCTTTTATGGGGTCACAATTCGGAGCACATGACATTACTGGCACAAGACCGCCAAAATAAATGTTATTTGCCTGGCATGTTTTTTCCTGAAAACCTTAGTATTACTTCTGACTTGGCTGAGGTTGCAGGTTTTAGTGACCTGCTACTAATTTCCGTACCTAGTCACGCTTTTAAAGACACACTGCTTAAGCTCAAGGAGCACCTATCCGGACATGTACAAATAGCCTGGGCAACCAAAGGCTTTAATCCTGATAATGGCTCTTTGCTACATGAAGTAGTCGCTGATATTTTTTCTGCACAAACTCCGTCAGCGTTGCTTTCAGGGCCGAGTTTTGCAGCAGAAGTCGCGGCTGATCTGCCGACGGCGATTACTATTGCCTCTTCCCAGCCGGATTTCGCCAATTATTTGGCCGACATTCTGCATAGTGAGCGGTTCCGGACTTACACTAATTCTGATTTGATTGGTGTAGAAGTCGGTGGCGCGGTAAAAAATGTCATGGCAATAGCCGCCGGTATCGCTGATGGCCTTGGTTTTGGAGCCAACACCCGAGCCGCACTGATTACACGCGGACTAAACGAAATTATTCGTTTAGGTGTCAAACTGGGAGGTAAACAAGAAACGTTCATGGGACTGGCTGGTTTGGGGGATCTTATTCTAACTTGCACCGACAACCAATCCAGAAATCGACGTTTTGGATTGGCTTTGGGACAAGGTAAAGATAGAACAGTGGCAATACAAGAAATTGGTCAAGAAATAGAAGGTATTTCAGCGGCAAAAGAAACTTTTTTACTCGCTAAGAAATATGGTGTGGATATGCCTATTGCCTTGCAAACTTACAAGGTTTTATACGAGGGGTTGGCTCCATTAGCCGCCGTACAAAACCTGTTGGCTCGGGAACCAAAAGCCGAATCTTAGCAATAGCAGTTTACTTCACCAAACTTAATAAAACCCCGGCAGCCACGGCCGAACCAATAACCCCGGCGACATTAGGCCCCATGGCGTGCATCAGCAGGAAGTTATGCGGGTTGCTCTCCAGGCCCAGTTTATTGACCACTCGCGCGGCCATCGGCACAGCTGATACGCCGGCTGCGCCGATCAGGGGGTTGATCGGCGTGCTGCTGAAACGGTTCATGATTTTCGCCATGATCACGCCAGAGGCTGTGCCGATGCTGAACGCAATTGCTCCCAGAGCCAAAATCCCCAGGGTTTTGAATTGTAAAAAAGCATCCGCACTCAGTTTCGATCCTACTGCTAGTCCTAAGAAAATAGTGACGATATTGATCAATTCATTCTGCGCAGTTTGACTTAAGCGCTCCACCACACCGCAAGCATTCATCAGGTTACCTAACGCGAACATGCCGATCAAGGGTGCGGCTGACGGTAACAGCAGGGTGCAAATAATCAGCAACATCAATGGGAAGGCAATTTTTTCAGTCTTGCTGACCACGCGCAGTTGCTGCATTTCTATTTTTCGCTCGTCTTCGGTAGTTAAGGCGCGCATGATCGGCGGCTGTATCAGTGGCACCAAGGCCATATATGAGTAAGCTGCAACCGCAATGGCCCCAAGCAGATCAGGCGACAGCTTTGACGCGACATAAATCGCAGTCGGGCCATCGGCCCCCCCAATAATGCCTATCGCTGCGGCATCTCTCAAGGTGAATTCCAGCCCCGGTATCGCATTCAGTGCCAGCGCTCCTAGCAGTGAGGCAAAAATACCGAATTGAGCGGCAGCGCCAAGCAACAAGGTTTTAGGGTTAGCCAGCATCGGGCCAAAATCGGTCATCGCACCGACGCCCATAAAGATCAGCAGCGGAAACAGACCGGTTTTAATGCCGAAATACAAATAGTACAAAATGCCGCCTTCTTCGGCGATACCGGCAACGGGGATATTGCTAAGTATCGCGCCAAAGCCTATCGGCAATAACAGCAAGGGTTCGAAGCCTTTTTTAATAGCCAGAAATAGCAATAAAAAGCCAACTAGCATCATGAAGACCTGGCCGCCGGTAAAGTTATAAATGCCGGTGCTATGCCAGAGTGAAATGAGATTTTCCATGATGGGATGATCCTTGTTATTTTAGATTGTTTGTAACTACTCAATATATATGGACTTTAAGGAGTCCGCACGAAATTAAGTTGGGCAATTTCCTCCCTCTCCTGCTGGAGAGGGTTGGGGTGAGGAGAATAAGATGCTCAAGTTATTTTGTGCCCGTTCCTAAGCTATTATAAAGAAACCAATACATCACCACCGGCAACGGCGCTGCCTTCCTTGACATTGACGGTACTGACGATGCCCGCTGTTTTGGAACGGATTTCAGTTTCCATTTTCATCGCTTCCATGATCACTACGACATCACCTTCGGCGACGATGCTGCCCACATCGACCAGAATTTTCAAAATATTCCCGGCCATCGGCGCTTCGACCATCGCGCCGCTGCTGGCTATCAGCGCGGCATGCGTGGCGACTGGATGAATAGTCAGGTCTGCATTATGGGAACCGACGATAACGCTGTAATTCCTGCCATCAACATTGACGGTATAGGTTTCTGATTGCGGCTGAGTATGAGACTGATCTGAACTAGCCTGAGGCGAGCCGGCTACGACGGTTTCTGCGTCAGGAGCAGCTTCAAAAGCCTCAGGATTGCCTCGGTTAGCCAGAAACTTCCAGCCGACTTGCGCAAATAAACCGTTGATCAAGGCATCTTCTTCGATATTCACCGCCAGGGTAATACCTTCGGCCTGGGCTTTCTCTTGTACTTCGGCAATCAGCTTGTCCATTTCCGGGGCAATCAGGTCGGCCGGACGACAGGTAATTGGCTGGCTACCTTTCAGCACTTTATCTTGCAGGGCTTTGTTAACTGGTGCAGGCGTTGCACCGTATTCGCCTTTTAAAACGCCGGCCGTTTCCTTGGTAATGTTTTTATAGCGTACCCCCGTCATCACATTGATCACAGCCTGGGTGCCGACGATTTGTGAAGTCGGCGTAACTAGGGGAATAAAACCCAGGTCTTCGCGAACACGCGGAATTTCCAGCATGACTTCGTCAAACTTGTCGGCTGCACCTTGTTCTTTCAGCTGACTTTCCATATTGGTCAGCATGCCGCCCGGTACTTGGGAAATCAAGATGCGGCTATCAACGCCTTTTAAGCTGCCTTCGTACTGTGCATATTTTTTACGTATGCCCCTGAAATAAGTGGCGATATGTTCGAGCTTGATCAAATCCAGGCCGGTATCATGAACCGTGTTTTCCAGGCTGGCGACAATCGCTTCGGTGGGACTGTGGCCGTAAGTCATGCTCAGTGACGAAATCGCGGTATCGACATTGTCCACGCCAGCTTCTATAGCCTTGATCAAGGTGGCGACGCTCAAGCCGGTGGTGGCATGGCAATGCAGATGGATAGGAATATTGGTGCTGGCTTTCAGCCGGGAAACCAGTTCAAAGGCATCGTAAGGCTTCAGTAGTCCGGCCATGTCCTTGATGCAAATGGAATGCGCGCCCATGTCTTCAATCTGCTTGCCTAGAGCCACCCACAAGTCCAGGGTATGTACCGGGCTGGTGGTGTAGGAAATAGTGCCTTGGGCATGCGCATCGGTGCGCAGTACGGCTTTGATTGCATGTTCAATGTTGCGCATGTCATTCATTGCATCAAAGACCCGAAATACGTCGATACCGTTAATCGCGCAGCGCTCGACAAACTTGTCTACTACATCGTCAGCATAATGCCTGTAGCCCAGGATATTCTGGCCGCGAAACAGCATTTGCTGGGGTGTATTGGGCATGGCTGCTTTTAGTAAACGCAGCCTTTCCCAGGGATCTTCGCCCAGATAGCGGATACAGGCATCAAAAGTTGCACCACCCCAGGATTCAATAGACCAGTACCCGATGTGATCGAGTTTCTCACAAATCGGCAGCATGTCGTTGATGCGCAACCGGGTGGCCAGAATAGATTGGTGGGCATCACGCAAAACAACTTCGGTGATACCTAAGGGCTTCTTTTTGTCGATAGACATAGTTGTTGTTTCTCCTGAAACCTTGGTAAATTTCTTGGTCATTTTCTTAGTCATAGACCCTGCCTCTTGCGATATAAATGCACGGCGGCAGTTATCGCAGCAATAACGCTTTTATCAATATCGGCAGTGATGCCAGGGGCTGTTTTTGATGCCGGCATTTCCGGGAAATGGCGCTGCACCAGTGTTGACATAAGGTTGATAGCGACTACCAACATGGTCAAAAACAGGAACACTATGCCCATTCCGGCAAACATTAATTCGAATCCGCTAGTCATTTGTTCTGTCATGGTTACTCACGTATTTAGAATTTTTAACTTTTGCATTGTATCATAGGCAAAAATCATAACTAATCGATGTTTTTCAGATCGGCTGTGACCGGCAATCTTTTGGCTATGTGATCATGGGCGTGTAACGACGCGTCATGGCTTAAAAAATGCGTATGTATTCAAAAAAATAGCACAAGTAATTGATTATTAGGTATAAAAATATGACAAATAAAGAACAGCAGTGGCAAGACACGTTAACGCCCGAACAATTTAATATTTGCCGCTTGAAGGCGACCGAGCCGGCCTTTACCGGCAAATATGCCGATTGCAAAAAAGACGGAATTTATCAATGCGTTTGCTGTGGTAATCCGTTATTTGATTCGGCGACCAAATATGATTCGGGTTCCGGCTGGCCGAGTTTTTGGGCGGCATTATCTGAACGCAGCGTGACCGAGCATGTTGATGTCAGTCACGGCATGCGCCGGGTTGAAGTGGTCTGTCTATCTTGTGCCGCACATTTAGGCCATGTGTTTCAGGATGGTCCGCAACCGACTGGCCTGCGTTACTGCATTAATTCTGCGGCCTTGGATTTAAAAGAACGATGAATGCTCAGGCGCAGGTGAAAAAATTACTGGATTTTATCGATGCCAGTCCCAGTCCCTATCATGTTATTAAAAGCATCGAGACTGAACTTGCCGCACAAACTCGGGCCTGGGAACGATTGTATGAAACGGATCGATGGATCTTGCAGCCCGGTGGTTGTTATTACGTGGTGCGTGATGATTCCTCTATTGTCTTGTTTGTACAGGGACAAAAGCCGCTGGCTGAAGCCGGTTTTAAAATTATCGGCGCCCATACCGATTCTCCCGGCCTACGCATCAAACCGAATGCCGCTAGCCGCACGGAGGGCTTGTTGAGGCTCGGCGTTGAGATTTATGGCGGCCCTATATTGGCAACTTTTACCGACCGGGATTTAAGCCTTGCCGGACGTATTGCCTATAAAAATGCTCAGAACCAGATAGACAGCACCCTGGTTTTATTCGAGCAACCGCTGCTGCGCTTGCCCAATCTGGCGATACACATGAACAGGGCGGTCAATGAAGACGGCTTGAAGCTGCAAAAGCAGACGGAATTGCCTTTGCTCTTGACTGTGGCCCAACAACAGCTGCCACAGGTGTTTTTTTTGGAGCTGTTGCAGCAGCAATCAGGCCTGGATGTAAAGCGCATTTTATCCTGGGATCTGGCGGTGTACGACACGCAAAAAGGCGTATTCTGGGGGGCGAAAAATGAGTTTTATGCCGACAGCCAGTTGGATAACCTCTCTTCTTGTCATGCCGCTTTGCAGGCTTTGCTTGCCGAACCTGATTTACAGGCAGACGCTACCTTGGTATGTGCGTTTTTTGACCATGAAGAAATCGGCAGTGGTAGCAACAAAGGCGCTGATGGTAGTTTTCTGCCCGATATACTCCAACGCATCGGTTTGGTAACAGGAACCGACAGCGAGGATTATGTCCGGGCGCTGGCAAAAAGCTTCCTGATTAGCGCAGATATGGCCCATGCCTACCAGCCCAATTTCCCTAATGCCTTTGATGCCGAGCACAAAATCATGGTCAATCAAGGTCCGGTGATTAAAGTCAACGCCAATCATAACTACAGCTCGGAAAGCGTGTCGGTCGCGCTGTTTGCCAACTGGTGCGAGCAGGCTAAGGTGCCGTATCAGACCTACTCACATCGCTGCGACTTGGCTTGCGGTAGCACTATCGGGCCGATGACCTCGGCAAAACTGGGCATACGCTCTATTGATGTCGGCAGCCCGATGTGGGCGATGCACAGCATCCGGGAAAGCGCGGGGGTGCAGGATCATCAGTATATGATTAGCGTGATGAAACAGTTTTTTGCTACAAACTAGACATAAAAAAGCCCGGCAGAATTTAAATTCTCCGGGCTTTTTTTACTTATTTTTTCATTTCTTTTTTGAACAAGCTATCTAGTTTTTGGTTGGTTTCTTGCGTGTACAATCGTGGCCCCCGTCCGGCCCAGGGCATTACAAAAATCCTATGAAACAAATCTGTCGTTTGTTTAAACGCATCCAATTGTAAGTTGAGGCTTACGGTTCGCTGATTTTATAAGCCAGTTCAAAAGATTGGTTCTGTTTGTTGAGAAAACAACGCAGAAATACCAATTTTCAATTTCAAATATCATTTTTTTAGATGTAAAGCCTAAAATTTCAGGCATAAAATCATCGCTGGGTTAT
>CANNNV010000017.1 GCA_947506155.1 Methylococcaceae bacterium | reverse complement strand
GAAAGAAACTCTGCCCAATCAAATTCATCAAGCGGTAGAAAAACCTACTTTACGCTGGATATTTCAGCTTTTATATGGCATTCACTGCCTTAAAATTACTACAGAAAAGCAGACGTATCATGTGATTGAAGGGCTTACGCCTTTGCGAGAAAAGATTCTGTTGCTTTTTGGACAAAGTGTGGCAGATATATATCAACTTTCTTATGGATAGTACCCGCTCAATGTAAGTTGCACACTGAGTAAAATCAATTATTCCTTGCTACGTTGTCCCAGACAAAAAAGGTACAAACATAACTGATTCCAGTTCCTCCCCACGGTAGCCGTTTTGTGTACGGGTTATTCTCTGTAACTGCTGTTTGTTGGCATTACCTATTGGAATTACCATTACACCGCCGACCGTTAGTTGCTTTAACAACATTTTCGGTATTTCTGGTGGCGCTGCCGAGACTAAAATCCCTTCATACGGCCCATGCTCCGGCCAACCAAAATGGCCATCATGGTTTGAATACATGACATTTTTGATGTTTAAAGCCGACAACCGTTCTTTGGCTTTTTGTTGTAATGATACAATACGTTCAACGGAATAAACACGATCAACCAATTGTGACAAAATGGCCGTTTGGTAGCCACAACCGGTACCAATTTCCAAGACTTTAGTTAATCGCTGAGCAGATCCCAGCAACAATTCAGTCATTTTAGCGACAATGTAAGGTTGGGAAATTGTCTGATGGCAACCAATTGGCAGGGAAATATCTTCATAAGCTCTGCTAGCTAACGCTTCATCCATGAAAATATGCCTAGGTGTATTACGTAACGCATTTAAAACGTTGTCGTTGCTGATACCCTGTTCGATTAATCGACAAATCATCCGCTCGCGCGTGCGTAACGAGGTCATACCTATTCCTTGTAAACCGTGCATCATTAATTATGCTCCTTTTGGTAACCATGCGCTTAACTCGTTAATTCGGTCATACCAAGTCAAATCCACCTGTAACGGCGTGACCGAGACGAAACCGGTATTGATCGCATGAAAATCAGTGCCGGGGCCTGCATCCTGTTCTGCTCCTGGTGGGCCTACCCAATAAATAATGCGTCCGCGTGGATCTTCACTCTTGATGACCGGTTCCGATTTATGTCGTTGTCCCAGACGGGTTGCCTGATAGCCTCTTAAATCCTTGATAGCGACATCAGGTACATTGACATTCAGAATGGTGTTTTGGGGTAACGGTTTATCCACCAGCTGCTTGAACAGGGTCACGGCAACATGAGCCGCTGTATCAAAATGGCTAGGATTGCTGCCCACCAATGAAATGGCGACGGCGGGCAAACCTAAGAAGCGTCCCTCGGTGGCCGCCGCGACGGTTCCCGAATAAAGCACATCATCACCTAAATTTGAACCATGATTAATCCCGGCAAAAACCATATCAGGCTCAGTCTTTAGCAAGCCAGTAATAGCCAAATGCACACAATCGGTGGGTGTACCATCAACCCTGATAAAACCGTTATCCATAGCATATGCGCGTAACGGCATTTCTAATGTAAGTGAATTGCTTGCCGCACTACGGTTCTTCTCTGGTGCTACTACCGATATTTTGGCATAGCCGTGTAAGGCATTAGCCAGCGCAATAAGGCCTTCAGCCAAATAGCCATCATCATTACTTAACAATATGTGCATTATCAATTCGCCCTGAGACAAAATAAACTATAAAATCGACTATATAGCAATAACACACTACACAATCAACTTTCGTGACAAAAAAAAATTTTACCCCAGAAGACAGCGATTTATTTCGCATCACTATCGGCAAAGTGCATACGGTAAAAAATGACAAGGTACTATTAGCAGCCGAGGACAAACCCAAGCCTTACCCTAAAGTACAGCGTGTTAGTGTCGAAGATCATTTAAGTACTATAGATAACTTCAATGTTGATCACGCAGGCATTTACGATTCATTAAGCTTCATGATACCGGGATTACAGCATAATGTCTTAAAAAAACTGCGCAAAGGCCAGTTTGGACTGGATGCAGAAATCGATCTGCATGGCCTAAACAGCAATGAAGCAAAACGACAGTTGCTGCATTTTTTGTATGATAGTGTCGAAGACGGGTGCCGCTGCGTGCATATTGTCCACGGCAAAGGCTATCGTTCTGTCGATAATCACCCTGTGCTAAAAAATAATCTGAACATCTGGCTCAGACAGCATAAAGACGTCCAGGCTTTTTGCTCAGCACCGATTAAACAGGGTGGAACCGGCGCGGTTTTAGTATTGTTGCAATTGTCTGAAAAATACGGCAGCTAATAATGTGGCGGTAATTCCTCGCTACTTTCACCACTGCCACCTTCAACAGATAGGCTTTTAATCCGCTCATTAAGCATCCGGCAAGTAGCTTCGAGACGTCCCATCTGTTGCTGCTGCTCGCCGACTATTTTATTCAAGACCTGTAGCAAATCTTCCTGATAAGCGGTTTTTATTTCTAATTCGATGATGCGGTCTTCATTCATGATTTAAATAACTTTTGAAAATTGTTGAGATTTTTGTGCCAGATACTTGTCGAACACCATACAGATATTGCGTATCAGCAAACGGCCTGAGGCTAAAACCTGGATGTTTTCGCCTGAGACCGTCAGTAAACCATCGGTTTGCATCGGCATCAAAGCTATAAGTTCATCAGCAAAATAGTCGGCAAAGTTAATGTCGAAGTGCTGTTCGAGGACGGCAAAGTTCAGTTCGAAATGACAGATCAACTGGGTGATCACGGCGCGGCGCAGTTTATCGTCCTCATCCAATTCCACGCCTTTAAAGACCGGCAGTTTATTTAGTCCGATCAGCCGGTCGTACTGGTCCAGTTCCTTGACGTTCTGGATATAGGCATCGCCGACCCGGCCTATCGAGGTGATGCCTAAGCCCACCAAATCGCAATCTGAATGCGTGGAATAGCCCTGAAAATTGCGATATAGCAGGCCTTCACGCTGGGCTACCGCAAGTTCATCGTCGGGTTTGGCAAAATGATCCATGCCGATATAAACATAGCCGGCGTCGGTGAGCTTTTGCCCTACCATTTGCAAAATAGCTAGTTTGACCTCGGCTGTTGGCATGTCGGCAGCATTAATCTGACGCTGGGTTTTAAACCTTGTCGGCATATGCGCGTAATTAAAAATCGAAAACCTATCCGGGGCGACCGCCAGGATTTTATCCAGCGTAATGGCGAAAGATTTCTCTGTTTGCAGTGGCAGGCCGTAAATTAAATCGATATTGGTCGAGCGAAAACCTTCGGCTCTGGCAGCTGCCAGTACGTTAAAAGTCTGTTCTTCGCTCTGAATGCGATTGACCGCTTTTTGCACCGCAGGATCAAAATCCTGCAAGCCCAGACTAACCCGGTTAAAGCCCAGTTCGCGCAGTTGCTTGATGGTCTGATCGTTGGTTTCTCTGGGATCTACTTCGATTGAATATTCGCCCTGGTCGTCATCCCTAAGCTGAAAATGCTCGCGGGTTAACTCCATCAAGGTTTTCATCTGCTGGTAACTTAAAAACGTCGGCGTACCACCGCCCCAGTGCAATTGATTGACCACCCGGTTTTTGTCGAACAAGTCGCCTTGCCGCGCAATTTCTTGGTACAGGTTGGCCAAATAGGGTTCAGCATGGTTGCGGTTTTTGGTAACAATTTTATTGCAGGCACAATAAAAACATACGGTATCGCAAAATGGAATATGAACATACAGCGATAACGGCCCGCCTGCGGCATTGGATTTTGCGATGTGCTGGCGATATTCAAGATCACCAAAATTTTCGTGCAACTCCAGGGCAGTCGGGTATGAGGTATAACGGGGGCCTGCCTTATCGTAACGCTGAATAAGATCTACATCGAACTTAAGGGATTGATCCATCATTTTACCTGGTCATTAATGACTATTTTATGGGTACTAGGGTCAGCTAAAGTCACCGATTCAATCACGCCGATCAAGTCGCCGGGCTGCTTCATTGCATTGCCGGATTTTGAAATACGCGCTAGCAGTTTGACCTGTGCAAAGTTTGACAGTTTCATCGTAGGCATCATCGCCATCGCATCGGTCAGGTTAACGCTTAACGGCAAATCGGAAACTTGTTTACGCATAATCGCCAGTGGCATTTGTGGCCCGGACAAGGCCTGGGCGTAAACAAAAACAGTATCCGTCGGATTGGTTGAGTTTTGCACTTCAGGCGCCAGACTTACTTCCACAGCAATGTTTGCAGCTGTCAGAGCTGGCGTCGCAGCTACTTCCTCCAGCTCCGTGCCTTCGGGTATCTCGGTGGCAAGCTTAGCTATCATGCTTTGTATTTCTTGCAGACCTTCAGAACCTGGTGGTAACAAGGGTTCCAGTTTTTTCCACAAGCCCATAGCCGCTACAAATTCGCCGGTTTGTGCTTTGGCCATGCCCCCTAGCCACAAGCCAGTCACGTTTTCAGGCTCTATCGCCAAAGCTTTAAATACCAGTTCCGCCGGCTTTCCGGCCAATTCCTCGTTATTGACAAAGGCCAAGGCATCAGCATAAAGCAGCATGATTTCCGGTTGATCGCCCATTAACTGGTAGGCATGTTCGAAAGCCGCAACGGCTTTTGGTAGCTCTTCCAGATATTTATAAGAGCGGCCCAACATCAGCCAACCCTGCGCATCAGCCGGTTGTTTTTCCAGACGCTGTGCAAGTCCGGCTACCATGCTGATCATTTGTTCACGTTGAGGTGTTGTTGCGACCGATTGATCATCCGGGGTTAAGGACTGATAGTTTCCCAAAGTCCAATACAGCGAAGCTGATAGCAACGGCACCGCCAGAACCAGCACCCACGCCATCCATCGACCTTGGCTTTGTATCGGGTTCACATGAGATTCTATATCGAGATCATCACTTAAGGCTTGCTCAAGTTCAATCAACTGTTCATCATAAAGTGTTTGAGTTAATCCGCCGGCTTGCAACTGCTCTTTAAGTTCTGCCAGGCGCTGCCGGGCAATGGCAATGTTGCGCTGATCCAGATCAGAGGTTATGGCAGGCTGTTTTCGCCACAACGGCGGCAGGATAATCAAAAAAGCAATTAAGATCAGTACACTACTGATCAGCAAAAATAACATATTCAAGAGGGATCGCCTTTTTCTAACAAGTTACGGATTTTTGCCAATTTTTCAGCCTGCTCGTTACCCGGTTCTGGGCTTGCTGCTGATTTTTTACGCCGCGCAAATAAAAATACCGCGACTAAACCGGTTAGCAGAAACAGCACCGGTCCCAGCCAAAGCAGGCCAGTTTTAGCTTTAAACGGGGGATTGTATAACACGAAATCGCCATAGCGATCGGTCATAAATTGAACGATGTCCTGCTTGGACTTGCCCTGTTCCAGCATTTCATAAACCTGCCTGCGCAAATCTGCCGCCAGTTCGGCATTGGAATCAGCGATGGTTTGATTTTGGCAGACCAAACAGCGCAGTTCCGAGGTCAAATTTTCAAAAACCGCCTGTTGTTCGGGATTGGCAAATTTGCGATATTCGGTACTGGCACTCACGGTGCAGGACAGCATTAACAGGAAAATAATGGCTAACTGTTTCATTAAATAAGCTCGTTGGTAAGCAGTATTATCCGGCTGCATGTTCTTTCAGCCATTCTTTCAATGCGTCATTCATACGCGTTTGCCAACCACGGCCTGTGGCACGAAAGGCTGCAATGACTTCTGCATCAAGCCGTATGCCGGTAAATATCTTGGGCGACTCGATGCGTGGCCTGCCCGCTTTTTTAGGAGATAGCATTTCACCCGCCAGTTCAGCGCCAAACAATTCAGGCAGCACTGCGGCAGCAGCTCTGAAATGCTTGAAATCTTCGCTAGTCAATTCGCGGACTTCACCATTTTCGTCAGTTAAGGGTAATGAATTTACCATATTTTTTTGCCTCTCTTTGATTAGCTTTACGGAAACTGATAACCCGAATGCCGTCTGTAATGGGCGTAAAACATAATACATGTAAACGATCGTCCAGATATCCCACAGCCACAAAACGCCGCTCCGGGTAAGCATAGCGAATATCCTCAGCAATGTTTGCAGTGGACCAATCGAAATCATGGGCCCGGTCAAAGCCCAGTCGTCGTGATGAATTAGCCAGATTATCGGCGTGCTTTTTAGGGTCAAAATCGATCTTCACGGCGAATATTGTATAAACAAAAAATCAAGGAAACAAGATTATTCGGCCTGTAATTTGGTGATCCACGGTAGAAATACTTGCTGCACATCTTCGACAGTAACCGGGCCGGTATGCTTGTAACGAATCAAACCTTGCTTGTCGATCACGAAGGTTTCCGGCACTCCGTAAACGCCGTAGTCTATGCCGATGCGGCCATCCTGATCCATGATGCTGACGTCATAGGGATTACCCAATTGTGCCAGCCACTGTTTTGCATCTTCCGGCTCATCCTTGTAATTCAAGCCGACAATAATTGCGGCTTTAGTTTTAGCCAGCTGGTTCAGTATCGGATGTTCAGAACGGCACGACACACACCAGGACGCCCAGACATTAAATAGCCAGACTTTGCCTTTTAAATCGGTGGGCGTTAGTTTTTGTTCCGGTGGTCGCATCGGTTCCGTACCGATTGCGACACTGCCACCATCCTTGGCAGTCGTTTGAAGTTTGGGCGCAGAAAATTCGGGAGCCGCTTTGTTCAGTAACGGCGAGGGAATCTCGCTGGGATGAAGGTTCAAACCCAGCGCCAGAAACACTGCCAAAATAATAAATAATAATAAAGGGAGGAGATATTTAAGCATTGATTAATTTAATTTCTTTTCTAATAAAAGTGGCATTGCTTGATCCTGATATTAATCATTCGAATCTTTAAACCGAATATAAGACTTCGATCCGCTCTCAATAGCTTTCCGGACCGGCTGTATTTATTCAACGAGACTAACCAGCAATCCGGCCCGGGCGGCAGCTTCGCACTGGCGTTTGTCGGCCGAGACAAAAACATCGGCTTTCAGAGCTACAGCACTGCCGATGTGTATGGCATCCATGCCACGTAGTACATTGTTTTCGAGACTCGAAATAGCCTGCGCCAATACTGTCGGAGCAAGGTCGCATAGGGCCACATCTTCAATATCAGCCAACAACATCGCTTTTAGTTGCCGATATTGCCCATCTGTAATTCGGGCTTCCCGGTGCAATCGACAAAAGGCAGAGATGAGCTCGGGTAGCGCAATTCCGGCCAAGCCGATTTCAGTTGCCTTATTGCACCATTCCAGAACTTTGTCGGTTCCTGTCTCCTTGACATAGCGCTTGACAAAGGCCGAGGTATCAAAAAAAACCAACATTAAACACTGCTCTCGCGCTCTTCCAGAATCATACGGCTGACCGAAACGCCATCTAAGATCAAGGGCTGTGCGGTGCGTCGCTTCCAGGAAGGCAGCTCGGGGCTAATCGGAACGATGTCGGCAATGGGCTTGCCATTACGCAGGACGCGCAGCGACTCGCCTGCCTCAACCATATCAAAATACTGCTTGGCGTGGTTACGCACTTCTGTGAACGTGGCTTGTTTCATAGTAATCACTCATAATGCACATAATAATGTACATTATGAGTGCGTATTTTTAGCTCTGTCAACAAAAAAAAAGCCAGGTAGGGTGCGCGATGCGCACCCTACAGGTCTACGCTGATTTTGCAGTTTTATACCGCCGATCACAAGCCGCGATCAAGCCGCCGGCCGCCATGAATAAAGCGCCCAGCCAGATCCAGCGGATAAAGGACTTGTAATAAACCCGCATGCTCCAGGCACCCTGATTACCCAGCGGCTCGCCGATCGCAACAAACAAATCCCGAAACAATCCTGCATCAATCGCCGCCTCGGTCATCGGCATTTTTTGTACCTGATACACCCGTTTTTGCGGCTCCAGTTTGGCAACTTCCTGGCCGTTATGACTGACAGTCACCTTAGCCTGTTGGGCAATATAGTTCGGCCCTTTATTCTGTTTTACGCCATGAAATTCAAAAATATAGCCGGACATATCCAGGGTATCACCGGGCGTCATGCGCACATCTTTTTCGACGCTGTACACCGAGGTCAGGGTAATGCCGATTACGAATACCGCGATGCCTAAATGCGCGACGGTCATGCCGTAAAAACCAGCTGGTACCGTTTGCAGTCTTTGCAGCGAAAAGCCTTGCGTTCCCATCCGGTCAACCAAGGACAGCATCGTGATTGCAACTGTCCATAAGGCCAGGGTCAAACCCAATACCGCGCCCCAGGAATAGAATGGCAGGGCTAAGGGAATAACCAAGCCGCCACTAAAGCAGGCTAGAATAATCCAGCGCACCCGCAATACAATGACGTTGATATTGTCTCGTTTCCAGCGCAACAACATGCCCAAGCCCACGGCTATCGCCAGCGGCGCCATCAAGGGTATGAATACCGTGTTAAAATACGGAGGTCCGACGGAAATCTTGCCCAAACCTAGCGCGTCAATCACCAAGGGATACAAAGTGCCCAACAAGATGCTGGCAGCCGTTACTACTAACAGCACATTATTCAGTAAGATCGCCGATTCCCGGGACACCAGCTCAAAGCTGGCGCTGCTTTTGACATAAGGCGCCCTGATTGCATACAGCAATAAGGAACCTCCGACCACCACTGCCAAAAAAATCAGGATGAACAAGCCGCGAGCCGGATCGCTGGCAAAGGCATGCACTGAAGTCAACACGCCGGAACGCACTAAAAAAGTGCCGAGCAGGCTTAAAGAAAACGCAAATATCGCCAGTAATACCGTCCAGGTTTTAAATACGCCGCGTTTTTCAGTCGCCGCCAAAGAATGGATCAGCGCAGTGCCGACCAGCCAGGGCATGAACGAGGCATTTTCGACCGGATCCCAAAACCACCAGCCGCCCCAACCGAGTTCGTAATAAGCCCACCAGCTGCCCAGGGCGATGCCGATGGTTAAAAACATCCAGGCGATGTTGGTCCACGGCCTGGACCAGCGCGCCCAGGCTGCGTCCAAGCGGCCTTCTAGCAAAGCCGCAATCGCAAAAGCGAACGCCACCGAAAAGCCGACATAACCCATGTACAGCATCGGCGGATGTATCGCCAGACCCGGATCCTGTAACAAGGGGTTTAAATCACGTCCTTCCAGCGGCGCCGGAAATAAGCGTTCAAACGGATTGGATGTCAGCAATAAAAACAGGATAAAGCCGATGGAAACCAGTCCCATCACCCCTAATACCCGGCCCACGGTGGCTTCCGGAATGTTTTTGCTAAACTGCGCGACCAACGCAGTCCATATCGTCAACACAAAACCCCACAATAATAATGAGCCTTCATGCGCGCCCCAGACCCCTGAAATCAGGTACAGCGTAGGCAAAGAGGTGTTGGAATTGGTAGCAATGTATTTGACCGAAAAATCATGGGTCAAACAGCTATAGGTTAAGCAGCCATAAGACAAGGCCATGAACAACAACTGGCCGAAGGCTGCGGGTTTAGCAACCGCAATCCAGCCGGATAGTCCGCGAAACGCGCCAATGATAGGCAAAGTGCCCAGGATAACAGCCATGCACAAGGCCAGTATCAGTGAAAAATGTCCGAGTTCTGCAATCATTATTTTTGATGCTCTATAGTTTTAAATGGATTAACAATAGTTAAATTCTGATCGATAACTTGCTGGTGCTGCATATCTTCTGAGTATAAAAATTGGCAGTTTATTTCTAAGGAAGCACCAAGAATCAAGCTATCGTAATATGAATATCGATAAGTTTGAGCAAGATGCAATGCATGTTCTATGGTACTCGGCTGAACAGTGATAACTTGAAATGACGATTGTATTTCGATGAGTACATTGGCAATAGTGTCATATTCAAGTTTAAATTTTTTACGCAAGGTATTGCTAAGTTCACTCAATACCTGCGTACTAATCCAGCGATTTTCACTCTGTTCTATTACCTTTAACGCCGCTTGCTGCTTTTCCGGCTCATCAATTGAATACAGATAAACCAAAACATTGGTATCAAAAAATACCTTAGCGCTCATTTGCCTGTTCACGGTCAAAGCGATAATTTTGAGTATTAAGGGCTGCAGCAATAAATTTTGGTTTTTGCACTTTTGTCCGCTCTTCTTCGGATTCTAATAAAATAACGTGAACATTTTTATTTTTCCAAGCTCGATATTGTGGCGGTATCTGAACAACGCCATCATGAGTTTGCGCTTCAAATTCAATTGCATGCATAGCTTATCTCCAACATTTACCGATTAGGGCTTCACTTCAACTGGCGTCGGCTGATTTTTCAAGCTGTCTTTCACTTCCGGTGGCATATAATTTTCATCATGTTTGGCTAATACTTCTTCGGCAATGAACACGCCCTGAGTATTTAACCTGCCTGAGCTGACAATACCCTGACCTTCTCGGAACAAATCCGGCAGGATGCCGGTATATTCGACAGTGACATCCTTGCTGAAATCGGTCAGTTTAAACCGCACCATCAGTCCGTCATTTGGTCTTTCCACCGAACCTTTAATGACCATCCCGCCCAATCTGAATAAAGTGTCCTTAGGAGCTTTGCCCTCGACGACATCCGTGGTCGAAAAAAAGTACATCAAATTTTCATTAAAGGACTTGAGTGCGAACCCGGTAGCCAACGAAGCTCCGAGCACCATTAAGCCGATAAGCATTAAGCGCTGTTTTCTGGCGGGTTTCATGAGTTCACCGTTTTTGTTTGAGCGCCAGGGAACGCAAAAACTGTTTGCGCTGTAGCACTGGCATAATAATATTGGCAAGCAGCACGATCAAGGTCAGGCCGTAAGAGGTCCAAACATAAAAGGCGTAACCGCCCATGGCGAAAAACTCCTGCAGATTGTTCATTATTTAGCCTCCGAAATCATAGTCTTAACCCACTGCGCATTGCGTTCGCGCAGCAATAATTCGGTACGCGAACGCTGCAATAAGGCGATAACATAATAAAACTTGAACGACAGCGCCATCAGCAATAAGGGTATCAACATACTGACATGGATGGACGGTTTATCCATTTTTGTGACCGTAGGGCCTTGATGCAGGGTATTCCACCATTCCACCGAGTAATGAATGACCGGGATATTGACCACGCCAACCAACGCTAAAATCGCCACGGCTTTAGACGCGGTACGCTTGTCGTCTATCGCGCCGTAAAGTCCAATCACGCCCAGATATAAAAACAACAGAATCAATTCGGACGTCAAGCGTGCATCCCAGACCCACCAGGTTCCCCACATCGGCTTACCCCAAAGGGAACCGGTGACTAGCGCGATAAAGGTAAAGCTGGCACCGATCGGCGCACTGCTGATCGCGACTATCTCCGCCAGCTTGATACGCCAGATCAGGCCTATGGCACCGGCGACCGCCATGACGATATAAATAAACAACGACATCCAGGCACTCGGCACATGAATATAGATAATGCGATAACTGTCGCCCTGCTGGTAATCGGCAGGCGCCAGATACAGGCCACCGTAAAGACCGGCGGCCGTTAACAGCACAAAAATAACCACCAGCCACGGCATTAAACGCTCGGTAAACGCGTAAAAGTGCGGAGGAGAGGCCATGCGATGAAAGAAGCGAACTACAGGGGCTGGAATCAAAAACATAGGGAGTCAGGCGAAAGGTTCAAGGTTTAAAATCAAAGATGCAAAAATAACCGGTAGTTAGTGAGCAAATAGTTAGCCTAGCGATAGTCACTTATTTCACGAGATATTATCGCACATCTAACGACTTACTAGGCGCTTGCTATAACCTCAGACATTTGTTAAATAGGCGTTTCAAGTTTTTTGGAGTATCTGCTGCCTGTTTTCAAAGTAGACATTAAGTCGAATGCCATCAAAATACTTTTTCTGCGATGGTATTGCAACCAACTGATGACAGTTGACCTGCTGTTTGCAACAAAAATACCAGTAGAATCAATGTAAATAATACTAATGAGTCGTTTTTTTTGCCCTGTTCAAAGTAATCGCTTTTGATTTTTAAGGTATTATTGTACCACTGATTTTTAAGTTAATTTATATGCGATTGCGCTGACAGCCGGTTTTGTTGCTCTATCATAAATGGGTGGGTGTTGTATAATTGCGCTAAACGGCTCTTCGCATGCCGACGTCATTAGCGACAACGCTCTCTTACTTAAACGAATCAAGTTATGAACTATTCAATAGAAACAGCACCCTTAGAAGAACTGCACTGTGATTGCATGATAGTCGGTGTTTATCAGAATCAGCAGCTTAGCCCATCTGCACTTGCCCTTAACAACAGCACTAGCGGATTGATCAATAATATTGTCAGTCGGGGCGACCTGAGCGGTAAAAACGGCGAAACCGTGTTGATAAACGCAGTTCCTGGTGGCAGGATTGAATGTATTTTGCTGGTCGGTCTGGGCGAAAACAAACCTTTATCTGGAAAGGACTACAAAAAAGCGCTGCTAGCCGCTATTAACAGCTTGAAAAAACCGCAAATCAAATCGATCATCTGCTGCCTTGCGGAATGCGAGGTCAAAGACCGTGACTGGCAATGGAAATCCCGACACATCATTGAAGTTTTTAACGACGCTGTTTATCAATTCACTGAACTAAAGTCTGATAAAGAAACTGAAAGCAAGATAGAAAAAATATCCATTACCGCTCCTGAAACTGAGCAGACATTAGCAAGTTTAGGCCTACTGCAAGGCAAGGCGATTGCAGAAGGTATGCTGCTGGCCAAACACCTAGGCGACTTGCCCGGCAACTTGTGTACGCCGAGCTTTCTTGCCGAACAGGCGCTGGCGCTAGGGCAACAATATCCTAGCGTTGCGGTTAAAATATTAGAAGAAGCTGATATGACTGCTTTGGGAATGGGCGCATTGCTATCGGTGTCGCGCGGTAGTCGTCAACCGGCAAAATTCATTATTTTGGATTATCAATGCGGCGAGAAAAACGAGCAGCCTATTGTCTTGATCGGCAAAGGTCTGACTTTTGATGCGGGCGGTATTTCATTAAAACAGGCGCCCGGTATGGATGAAATGAAATACGATATGTGCGGTGGAGCGGCAGTTCTAGGGACACTACTGGCCGCTGCGCAAATGCAGCTAAAACTTAATATTATCGGTTTAGTTCCCTCCTCAGAAAACATGCCGGATGGCGACGCTAATAAACCGGGCGACATTTTGACCAGCATGTCTGGCAAAACTATTGAAATATTAAATACCGATGCCGAAGGCCGTTTGCTGCTTTGCGACAGTTTAACTTATGCGGAACGCTACAATCCCGACGTAGTGATTGATCTCGCCACGCTGACTGGTGCTTGTCTGGTCGCTTTAGGCCGCGTCCCCAGCGGATTACTTGGCAATGATGATGCATTATGCGATGACTTGACTTCAGCAGGAGAAACCGCCAATGACAGCGTCTGGCGTTTGCCGCTATGGGAAGAGTACCAGGAACAACTTAAATCCAATTTTGCCGACTTAGCAAATGTCGGCGGCAAAGACGCTGGCACTATTACGGCCGCCTGCTTTTTGGCCAAGTTTGCCGAAAAATTTCGTTGGGCTCATCTGGATATTGCCGGCACTGCTTGGCGCACAGGACAGACCAAAGGTGCGACCGGTCGCCCTGTGCCGCTGTTGAGCCAATACCTGATAAATCGGGCGCATACCGACAAAAGCTAAATGACTAAAGTCAGTTTTCATATATTGCCGACAGAATCACAACAGGATAAATATTTATTTGCCTGTAAAATGATCGAGAAAGCTTATCGTAGCGGTTGTTTTTGTTATGTAATGACCGACGATGATAAACAAAGCCAACTGATAGACGACCTGCTCTGGACTTTCAGGGCAGGCAGTTTTATTCCGCATCAAATTTACACCGGCGAGTTACCGGAGCTTGAAAAAGTGATATTGATCGGCTCGCTGGCCCCGCCTGAAAACTGGCAACATACCTTGTTCAATCTATCTGCACGTTGTCCTGACCCTGAATTAAAACCCCAGCGCATCCTAGAAATACTGGATAATAGCGAAACGACTAAAGCCGCAGGCAGAGATCGTTATCGCCAGTATCAGCAATCCGGGATGACCGTGATTAAACATAAACCGCTAAAAGCTTGAGCTTAAAATTCGGCATCATGATAAACATTCTGTACATCATCCAAATCGTTCAGCATATCTAAAAACTTCTCAAACAATATCAGGTCATCATCGTTAATAGCGGTGACACTTCTGGGCAAAAATTGAATTTCGTCTACCTCAAAATCAAGCTCACCCAAGCTATCGGTTAATGCTTGCTTAGCCTTAAAATAGTCGGCTTGTGGGGTGAATACGGTGATTTTCCCAGCATCGCTTTCAATATCGGTCACATCTACATCGGCTGTCAGCAATGCCTCAAGAACCGTATCTTCGTCATTATTTTTAAATGCCAGGATAGCGGCATGGTCAAACATGTGGCTAACGGTACCTTGGGTGCCAATTTTACATTTTGTTTTGGTAAAACACTGGCGTACATCACCAAACGTACGGTTAGGGTTATCGGTCAGGCAGTCAATAATCACCATGCAGCCACCGGGGCCATAACCTTCATATCGTGCCGGCGCGAAATCCTCACCACCTCCACCTTTAGCTTTGTCGATGGCTTTTTCAATAACATGAGTGGGTACTTGATCTTTTTTGGCTCGTTCAATCAAGCCCCGCAACGCTAAATTTCCATCCGGGTCAACGCCTCCTGATTTAGCGCAGACATATATTTCACGGCCATATTTACTGTAAACCTTTGCCTTGGTATCAGACGTTTTGGCCATAGATACTTTTCGATTTTGATAGGCTCTACCCATTTGATTTTCGCTCCAGCGACAAATAAAAATAGGCCGATTTTACAGATAAGTATTGGCATAAGAAACCTTTTAGTCATCTTTTGAACCGGCAACCCACAAAATCGACTTTTTATTGCAAGTTGCCTAAGTGTCAATAGTTAATGAGCGCCATCGATTTACTATCATGCAAAAAAGTTCCGCAGTTTTTTCAGCGTCATAAAGTGCGGCATGCGCTTTTTCATTATCCCAGGCCAGTCCGGCTGCTTGGGCAATTTTTGCCAGTACCGTCTGTTGATAGACCAAACCACCTAAAGTTGCAGTATCAAAGGTGCTAAACGGATGAAAAGGACTGCGTTTTATTTGAGTTCTTTGAATAGCCGCATTGAGAAAGGCAATGTCAAAAGCTGGGTTGTGGCCGACTAAAATTGCCCTCGTACAATTATTACGCTTGACCGCCTCTTTTATAGGTTTAAACAGCAGATGCAGTGCATCTACTTCGTCAATAGCCATACGAAATGGGTGGTGCGGATCTATCCCGTTAAATTTAAGGGCTGCTTCATCCAATTCGGAATTTTTAAAAGGAATGACATGTGTAGTGTAACGCTCTGTTATTTCCAGTTCATTTTTGCCATTAAGCTCGACAATTACGGCCGCAATTTCCAGCAACGCATTTTTTTTGGGATTAAATCCAGCTGTTTCTATGTCGATGACTACCGGGAGATAGCCTCGGAAACGCTTATCTAAGGGGATTACAGGTGTATCCATTTTTTTAATGTTATGCCATAAGGTATCGAAATGATCAGTATTGATATCTATCCCCAATATGTAGACAAACCAATATTCCACTGAGCATTTTATTTCATGCACATTTTTTGGTTTTAGCTGATATAGATTTAAAGTGTCACTGCTGAATTAATTCTAACAGCATGATGACTTTTTTCGAGATATATTTAACGGGGCTAGGCTTGATCGAACGGAGAGTAAAGTTGAGGATGCGCAATGAATAAAGGACACGAAAAATTATTTCTTCGTGTCCTTTATTGGAGATTTTTTAGTGATTGCTGGCCTAGCCCTGTCCCGTTTTAAGCAGGTGGAGCTAATGCTTATTTAGTCAATTTTGCACTCAGCTGTCCTGACCACTGACCAAAATAAGTACCTACTACAATCGAAAGCGATATCACAATCAAAGCATTGTCCAAAGAAGCACTCAACAAAATATCTTTAGATAATTTACCGGGAGTTTGCAGCAAATAAGCAAAAGTGGACGAGTAACCTAAAACGCTGGCCGGAATGGTAGCCAATGCTGGGATATTAGCCGCAAGACACATAACTACAACTGAAAAAGTTACCGTTACAGCCGCCCAAAATGGAAAACCAAGAATTGCTGTCGATGGAATATTAGTCAGTTGAATAGCCGCTAACCAGGCCATAAATACACCGAAAATACCACAAACAATAGTATTTTTCAGCGCTTCTTGAGTAGCACCCAGAAAGAAATAAGCTGCCCATGCAATAGTTGCGGCCCAGATAAAGAAGATGCCACTAAGAGGCCCTACCGCCAAAAATGTTGCTAATCCAGCTAAACCGGCAATACTTACTGAAAGCGCTGTAAGATTATTCATGATAAATTTCCAAAATTCACCTCACTTATTGTTTAATTAGATTTCGCATTGAGGTGGTTCTACGAAACTTAACAACCCTTAAATTAACTAGGCACCGACGTTTCCTTTAAGCGGAAAAATACAGAGTTGTAACGGACAGCATACTTTGGCCACCCGACGACAGTCAGATGGCCAAAATCCTTTACGCTTCCAAAACCGCCAAGCGTGCAGCAAGAATTTCTTCTAATGATTCCAATGCTTTAGTAAAGCCATCAATACCTTCTGCAAGTTTATCATTAGCCATGCGGTTTTCAGCATGCATACGATCAAAAGTCGCCTTATCAACGGTTATTTTTTCAATTGAAGCATTGACTGCATTTTCAGGGTCAAGCTTGCGCTCAAGATGCGCTTCGGTAGACTGAAGTTCGGCTAATAAAGAAGGTGCAATTGTTAATAAATCACAACCTGCTAATTCAACAATTTCACCTACATTACGAAAACTAGCACCCATAACTTCAGTCTTATAGCCGAATTTTTTGTAATAATTGTAAATTTCTGTCACTGATAACACACCTGGATCTTCAGCAGGCGCATAAGAATCAAGACCTGTATCTTTTTTGTACCAATCAAGAATACGACCAACAAAAGGTGAAATCAGGGTGATTCCGTTCTCGGCACAGGCAATTGCCTGATGTAAACCAAACAACAAAGTCAGGTTGCAATGAATACCTTCTTTTTCAAGAATTGCCGCTGCTTGTATACCTTCCCAGGTTGCAGCAATTTTGATCAGTATCCGTTCGCGAGCAACGCCTTGAGCTTCGTACATCGCGATCAATTCGCGACCAACAGCAACGCTGGCATCCGTGTCGAAAGAAAGACGAGCATCAACTTCAGTTGAAACACGTCCTGGAATAACGTCCAGTATTTTTCGTCCAAAAGAAACAGCCAAACGCTCAAATGCCAGAGTAGCCACTTGCGCTGCCGATGCCTCTGCACCTAAAGTTTCTCTAGCACCTTTCAAAGTGTCATCGACAATCCCTTGATATTGAGGCATTTGAGCGGCGGCAGTAATCAACGAAGGATTAGTTGTTGCATCTCGTGGCGTAAAAGTTTCAATTGCCTGGATATCACCGGTATCGGCTACAACCACGGTCATTTCTCTTAATTGTTCAAGCAAAGTCTTTGTCATTAGGGCTCCTTAATTTTAAAATTTAAAAACATCAGGATATACATTCGTTATTTCCAGATACCCTCAGAAAATAGTCGCATGACATCCTATATAATGATTATACCGTCAGCATCAGTGCTATCCATGCAAAAAGCAAACACCAATGCAGCTAAATATTGGCAAAAACGAATATCATTTTTTTCCGAAATTGAAAAGTAACATTTATTTAATTTTTGGTGGCTATTTAATGATTGCAGCGGTATGTCACTGCAGAAAGCATTATCTAAGCAGGTTTTCATTTAATTTTCGACCACCTTAGGTAACGCTTACTGTCTGGTCATGCTTTCTCGAGGTTCGCTCTCGCAGAAATATTTTTTCTGGTCAAGTACTTAGCGACGCCACTTGCAACAGGCAAAACTGACTGTTTTTCCATATATTTAGCAACTCCACTGGCTTTAAGAATTTTCTTCTCAACCAAGGACTCTCTTTCTACATACTTTTCGACGCCACTTAAAATCAACATTTCTTTTGCAGGTATTACTTGTCTTGCCAGATACTTTGAAACCCCACTTAAAACAGGCGCTTCTTTTCTAGTTAAAATTTGTTTTGCTACATATTTAGCAACACTGCTTACCGGTGGTTTTTCTTTCGCCAAAATAGCTTGCTCTTCTAAATATCTGGCTACACCGGTTTCCGCTGCCGCTGCTACGGCCCTTTCCTGTGCTCTTTTTAACTCTTTTTCTGTAGCCAACTGTAACTCTTTCTCTTTCGCTCTTTCTTGCTCTTTTGCGAATAACCGCTGCTCTTCGAGATATCTAGCAACTATAGCCGCTGCTGCCGCCTTTCTGTCGGCAAGAGACTCATCTTCAAGATATTTAGCAACTCCGGTTGTCGCCGCAGTATTTCGAGCAGATAGTGATTGATTTATTAAATACTTAGAAACACTGCTTATGACAGGTGCGTTAGCTTTTTTTTCTACATATTTGCTAACACTGCTAACGGTTGGTTGTACTTTTTTTGTAACTAAAGCGTTTTTTGCCATATATTTTGTAACGCCACTTATTTTCGGCGCATTTTTGGCTAATAATGCCTTTCTTGCCATATACTTGGCAACACTACTTACCGGAAACTGATTTAGTTTCTCTAAATACCGATCTACACTGCTCACAGATACCGCTACTTCGTGATCAACAAATGTTGAAGGTACTTCTTCTTCTTCTTCTTCGGTGATTTCCAGGGAATCAATAATTTGATTTTCCGACGCTAATTCTTCAAGGTTTTTCATATACCTTGCAACGCCACTTAGCACCGGTGCGACTTCCTTACTTTTTAAATATCGGTCAACTCCAGTAAGTCCAGTAACATCACTAACATATACCGGAGATTTTATTGGAGTTTCAACCTGTCTTTTGGATCCAAAAAGTCCAGATACTAAATTGATCAAATAATTTTGATCCACTTATCACCTCCGATTGCGCATGTACTTTTCAACCCCAGTTCCAGCTTGCGCTGCTTTTTCTTTTGCAGATTTAGCTTGTTTTTCAAGGTATTTTTCAACGCCACTAACTGCCTCAGCACCTTTTGCTGCTGCAATCTGAGTTTCCAAATATCGAGCAACACCGGTTACCGCAGACATATTATGTTTTCTCAGGTATCTGGCAACACCGGAAAGTCCACTCGCATGACTTGAATGTACAGTCGTATCGCTAGACTTAGCTTTTGGTTTTTCACGCTTAGTTAAAAAGACATACCCAGCCACAGCAAAAACCGCCAAACCTAATAAATAGCTCAGCATTGATTCTTCTTCGACTTTTACTGCTGCTACATCAGCTGTCGCAGTCTGTACAGACGCTGACGACGTGTCAGTAATTTTGCTGGGCTTATAATCAGCATCCTTATATAGAACCTTAGGCGCAAAGTCTGCCGCTGGAAATTTCGAATCCACTTCAGCCGGTTGGGCTTGTTTGGTCGGTGCGGCTGCAGACTTGCTTTGGCCGCCCTCAATATCTTGATAAATTACTTTTGGCTGAAAATCTGCTGCCGGATATTGTGTATCTGCCCCTACTATGGGACTGGCCAATATTAGTGCAGCAACTAAACCATTTGTCAGATTATTTATTTTCACGTATGTATCCCCCTTTATGCGTTGTTTTTAGAGTAGCTATATTTGCGTTGAGCTTTTTATTCATAAAATGACTTTGTTAATCAGCAACCAACGCAAACATAGCTTTTAAAATTAAAGTACCGCTTCTACGTTTTTGACTACGTTTTCAACAGTAAATCCGAAGTGCTTCATCAATTCGCCGCCAGGTGCAGATTCGCCGAAAGTATCGATACCGACAACGCCGCCCTCTAAACCAACATATTTACGCCAAAAATCGGTAATACCTGCTTCAATCGCAACACGTTTTACACCAGGTGTTAATACGCTGTCTTTATAAGCTTGATCTTGACGATCAAATACATTTGTTGATGGCATTGAAACAACGCGAGCTTGAATCCCCTTATCTGCTAAGGCTGCTTGTGATTTCAGTGCTAAATCAACTTCTGAACCGGTTGCAATCAGGATAATTTGAGCATTGCCTGCTGCTTCAGAAACAACGTACGCACCTTTACGGATAGCCGCAATTTGTTCTACAGTACGCGGGATAAAAGGCAATCCTTGACGGCTTAACACTAAGCTTGAAGGCCCGTTCGTACGCTCTACTGCCATTACCCAAGAAACTGCGGTTTCTGTGGTATCCGCAGGTCGCCAGACATCCATGTTCGGGATGTAACGCATAGCCGACGTGTTTTCAATCGGTTGATGGGTTGGACCGTCTTCGCCTTGACCAATAGAGTCGTGGGTTAAAACAGCAATGGTGCGAATTTTCATTAACGCGGCCATGCGCAAAGCACTTTTCGCATAATCAGAGAACATGTGGAATGTTCCGCCGAAAGGCAATAAGCCGCCATGTAACGCCATGCCGTTCATAATTGCAAACATGCCAAATTCACGAACACCGTAGGAAATATAATTACCTACTTCTTTACCGCTGACGTGTTTAAAGCTAGGGCAACTGGTTAAGTTAGAACCGGTTAAGTCCGCAGAACCACCTAAAAATTCAGGCAAGGTCGGCGCTAAGCCACCAATAACTTTTTGTGAAGATTGACGAGTCGCCAAATTTTCTGCTTTTTCGTTAGTATCAGCAATCAATGCATCAGCTGCTTCTTTCCAGTTAGCGGGCAATTCACCTGCCATACGGCGTTTGAATTCTGCTGCTAATTCTGGATACGCAGTAGCATAGGCTGCAAATTTAGCATCCCATTCTGCTTCGTTTTTCGCGCCTTTTGCTTTAGCATCCCAGCCTGCGTAAACATTTTCTGGAATGATAAATGCTTCGTGATCCCAACCTAAAGCTGCTTTGGTTAAATTAATTTCAGCTTGACCTAAAGCCGCACCATGACATTCATGTGAACCGGATTTATTAGGTGAACCAAAACCAATCGTAGTTTTGCAACAGATTAAAGTTGGCATACTTTTCATATCTTTTGCCAGATTAATCGCTTTATTTATTTCTTCTGGATTGTGCCCATCAACAGATAAAACATGCCAGCCGTAAGCTTCAAAACGTTTTACTGTATCATCGGTATACCAGCCTTCGATATGACCGTCGATAGAAATACCGTTATCATCCCAGAAAGCAATTAAATTGCCTAAGCCCCAAGTACCGGCTAACGCACACACTTCATGAGAAACACCTTCCATCAAGCAACCATCGCCCATGAATACATAGGTATGATGATCGACGATTTTGTGACCGTCTCTGTTGAATTGATCCGCAAGTAACTTTTCAGCCATTGCAAAACCAACACCATTAGCAATACCTTGACCCAACGGACCTGTGGTTGTTTCAACGCCGGGGGCATAGCCATATTCAGGATGACCTGGGCATTTTGAATGCAGTTGACGGAAAGAGGCTAACTCTTCCATCGGTAAATCATATCCGCTCAAATGTAACAGCGAATAAATCAGCATCGAACCATGACCATTGGAAAGCACAAAACGGTCACGACCTGACCAAGTTGGATTGGTCGGGTTATGATGCATGTGATCATTCCATAACACCTCGGCAATGTCCGCCATGCCCATAGGTGCGCCTGGATGCCCAGAGTTTGCTTTCTGCACGGCATCCATGCTCAAAGCGCGTATGGCGTTCGCTAATTCTCGACGCGAAGTCATATTCTTCTCCTTACTATTGATTGGTTACTAAATGGTGATTGTTTCAGCCTAGTTGACGCTGTCACTGATGTTCCTTCGCCTGGCTTTTACCTTGCAAGAGTTAGAACGAGTGGTCATATCCACTCGCTCCTATATCGCTATTCTAAATTAGCGTGTCTTTCTCTCATGATTTCTTCAGGAATTCCTTTCTCATGGATAATGTGAGAAATAGTCGCTTCCAGAAATAACAAGGTAGATAGTTCAAATACTGTTCCCATAGGCATGCCTAAAACTTTACCATACTGTTCTGGGTTACCAATTTGAAACACTGCATCTGCCAGATCACCAATGGTTGAGTCGCTTTTTGCGGAAATCAGGACAATGTTAGCGCCTATTTTTTTTGCATTTTTAGTGAAGGCTATTAATTGCTCAGTCTCGCCGGATCCAGAAATAATGATTAATAAATCACCATTCTTGATACTTGGCGTCACAATTTCACCCACGACGCTTACATCGTAACCGCCATGAACCAATCTCATCGCAAAGAAATTACCAACAAGCTTGGAACGCCCGGCACCTGCAATAAATATACGCTTAGCGTTATCAAGCAATTGGGTTAGCTTTACATCATACGTATCATCTGTAGCTTCAAGAACACCTGAAATCTTTTCTATGATAAGTTGCTGATGCATAATTATACCGCGTCAACCAATTCGCGAATTTCACGTGCTGCATCAGCAGGTGATGCAGCACCATAAATGGCCGCGCCAACTACGATGATGTTTGCACCAGCTCTAACAACATCTTGTACTGTTGATGCATTAATGCCGCCAGCGACAGAAATTCTAACCGGCAAGCCTAATGCAGCGATATCGCTTAAGTCAGCAAAAGGTGTATGACCTGCTGCTTGTGCATCCAGACCTGTATGGATACCCATGATATGAGCACCAGCTTCAGCAGTGGCTCTTGCGCAAGCAACTTTATCACCGACATTAATCAAATCGATTTGAGCTTCTGCACCGTGTGCATTGGCTGCTTTGATTACACCCGCACATGTTGCAAGGCCAGATACACCCAGTACCGTACAAATATCAGCGCCTGCTGCGTAAAAAGGAGTTGCTTCGTATTCGCCTGCGTCCATAGTTTTAAGATCGACTAACAGTAATTTATCTGGAAATCTTGCTTTCAGCTCTCTAACCAGATTGACACCATTGTGTTTAATACATGGAGTTCCGATTTCAAAAATATCAATATGCGGTGCTACTAAAGTAGCGAGTGCGACAGTTTGGTCGAAATCCAATGAATCTAATGCCATTTGTATTAATGGTTTTGCCATGATGCGTGCTCCGATGGGTTATAGTAATAGTTATAATTTTAGTTACTTACTCTTAATGCGAATGCAACTTTAAAGTAGAAAGGGGATCGGTGTCAATGCCCAATGCTTAATGTTCTGAGTTGAAGTCTGAATAACAACTGAATGTAGTGAAAAACACTAGCAGAATGTGATGCGCTTAATTTCATATACTCATAGCCTATCCAGCGTCCGGCATGACGTTTTTCTATCCGTCAAAACACTTATTACCCGACCATCAAGTTTTATTGTGCAATGCTATTTAAGCTTTATTAACACATTTGCATAATTATTATCAACAAGGCGATATGTCAGATCTAAGCGCTCCTTAACTGATTACTCGCCAATAATTTAAAGACAAAAGACACGAAATATCTTCCTGGTGGTTTTTTAATCCGGCTATTTTTATTTGATTTTACTGGTCTCGCCTTAAATTGCTATCAATTCATGCTCATTTTTAATGCCGCCGCTACCGGTAACGGCGCCAAGACTAAAGCCATTAATAAAATTGAAATCAGGATATTAATTTGCGCATCGACTGGCAGTCCACTGCTTGCCATCTGTACCGCGTTCCCGGCAAAAATCAAGACCGGCACATACAAGGGTAAAACCAGCAACGACAAAATCATGCCGCCCCGGCGCAAACCTACGGTCAAGGCTACACCAATCGCACCAATCAAGCTTAATACCGGCGTTCCCAGCAGCAAGGTCAGCAATAAAATACCCAGAGCATGATTGGGCATGCCTAGAAAAATCGCCAGCAACGGCGCCACAACCAGCAGCGGCAACCCGGTCACCAGCCAGTGGGCGATGATTTTTCCCAAGACCAGCACCGACGTCGGCTGCGGGCTTAACAGTATCTGTTCCAAAGAGCCGTCATCAAAATCCGAACGAAACAGGCTATCTAGCGACAGCATGGCCGCCAATAACGCAGAAACCCAGATAATGCCCGGTGCAATGGCTTGCAATAAACGCGGCTCTGCACCGATGCCCAGCGGAAATAACGTTATGACCAGAATAAAAAACAGCAGCGGATTGGCTATCTCAGAACGCCGCCGCAGCGCTAAGACCAGATCGCGCCGAATGATCGCGAAAAATGCACGGGATAAAGACATCAGGATAAGTTGATCCGTAGGACATCGACATCTACTAGGTCGATGTCATGATGCGAGGTGAGTACGATCATTCCGCCGCTGGCACAATGTTCGCTCATTAAGGTTTCAATCAGGGCTATGCCCTGCTTGTCCAGCGAGGTGAACGGCTCATCCAGTATCCACAAGACATTTTCAGTAATCAGCAACCTAGCTAAAGACAAGCGTCTTTTTTGCCCTGCTGATAAAGCCTGTACCAGCACTTCATCATAACCTGATAAATGCACCTTGTTTAAGGCCTGAGCTATCGAATACTGGCCGGGACTGCTCAAGGCCAGTGATATTTTTAAATTTTCCACCACAGTCAGTTCTTTTTTAACACCATCCAAATGACCGACATAAGCCATCTGCGCAAAAAATGCACTGTCATTTATCGCGTCACCGCACCAGTGTAAATCTCCGGAATCAGCCTCTCTAAAACCACATAAAATGCGTAATAATGAGGTCTTGCCACTGCCATTTTTGCCTTCCAGCAATAAAACCTGCCCTGAAACCAGCTCAAACGCCAGCGCTTCAAACAGCACCCGGTCATCGCGGATGCAGCTTAAGTCCGTGGCTGCTAGAGAGTAGCCTGATTTTGTCAACATTAACGAGCTAAGCGCTGACGGAGAGTTTCATAAAGCAGCACGCCGGTTGCAACCGACAGATTAAGGCTTTCGACTTTACCCTGCATCGGCAGTTTGACCAGCAAATCGCATTGTTCTTTAGTCAGGCGTCTTAAGCCTTTGCCTTCAGCACCGACAACCAGCGCCAGAGGCACAGAAAAATCGGTGTCATAAGCGGTTTGCGTGGCCTCGCCAGCTGCACCCATAACCCAAATACCCTGGTCTTTGAGCCAGCGCAAGGTGCGAGCCAGATTGGTCACCTGATAAACCGGCACGGTTTCCGCAGCGCCACTGGCTACTTTACAGACCGTCGGGGTAATACCAGTAGCATTATCTTTGGTGATAATGACACCATGCACGCCGCCAGCGTCGGCAGTTCTAAGGCAGGCACCGAAATTGTGCGGATCCTGAACATTGTCCAGCACCAAAAATAACGGGATGCCGGACAAAGTCAAAACCGCGTTTTTCAGCTCGCTTTCGGATAATTCTGCCGGCATTTCAACTTCAATCACGATGCCTTGATGATTTTGGCTGTCGGCGAGTTTATCTAGTTTTTTCCGGTCGACTTTTTCAGGTTCCAGCCCCAAGTCCAGTAAATCCTCGACCAACTGCGTCAAGCGCTTGTCTTGCCTGAGTCCATCAACCCAAGCCTTGCCAATTTTTTTAGGGGAATAATCTAATGCCGATTGCACCGAGTGGATGCCGTATATTTTACTTAGTTTCATTTCTTACAACGTCTCTTTTTAGAACCGTAGGTCGGGTTAGCCCTGTGGGCATAACCCGACGGGCCATGGAAACACCGAGGGGGATTGTTTACTTTTTACGACGTCTCTTTTTAGGCTTTGTAGCCATTGGCGCCTGTTTTTCCGCCAGCTCAAAATCCATTTTCTTTTCATCGAGGTCAACGCGGACTATCCTGACGCTGACACTATCGCCCAGGCGATAATGAGTGCCGGTACGCTCACCTTTTAACTGATGACTGATCGGATCAAAATGAAAATAATCCTGCGCCAGATTGCTGATATGTACCAGACCTTCGACATAGATTTCGGCAAGCTCGACAAAAAATCCGAACGAAGTTACCGCTGAAATAATGCCGGGGAATTCCTCGCCGACCTTATCCATCATGTATTCACATTTAAGCCAACTAACCACGTCGCGCGTCGCATCATCGGCTCGGCGCTCATGGGCAGAGCATTGTTCGCCCAACAGCACCATATCAGGCACCCCGTAGAAAAAGCTTTCGACCGATTTGCCTTGCAAACAATGTCGGATAGCCCTATGCACCAGTAAATCAGGATAACGACGGATAGGCGAAGTAAAATGCGCGTAAGCTTCCAGTGCCAGACCGAAATGGCCTTTTAAATCGGGACTGTACACGGCCTGAGACATCGAACGCAATAAGACTGTTTGAATCAAGTGTGCATCGACCCTGCCTTTGATGGAGTCCATCAGATGCATATAATCCAGCGGCGTCGGTAGGGCGCCACCACCCAAGCTTAAGCCCAGTTCGCCCAAAAAGGTTTTCAGGTTAAGTAACTTATCCGCACTAGGGCCGTCATGTATCCGCAATAGTTTGGGCATTTTTTTACTATTTAAAAAACGCGCCGCCGCCATATTTGCGGTAATCATAAATTCTTCAATCAATTTATGCGCATCGTTACGCACCACCGGCACTATCTTTTCAATCTTGCGATCTGCACCAAAAACAATCCGGGTTTCCTGACTGTCAAAATCCATCGCGCCGCGTTGCTCGCGACTGACTCGCATCACCTTGTACAGAGCATACAACTCCTGTAAATGCGGCATCAGGTCTTTATACTTTTCTGCCAAGCCGATATCACCATCGACCAGCATCGCTGCAACTTCGTTATAAGTCAGTCGAGCGTGAGAACTCATCACCGCATCAAAAAAACGCGACCGGATAACCTGCCCCTGCTGATCTATGTACAACTCACAAACCATGCACAAACGATCTACCTGGGGATTAAGCGAGCACAGGCCATTGGACAAAATTTCCGGCAACATCGGTATGACTTGCTCAGGAAAATACACCGAGGTGCTGCGTTTTTGAGCCTCTTTATCCAGCGGTGAATTAATCTGCACATAATGCGAAACATCGGCAATCGCCACCAGCAACTTCCAGCCTTTTGGGGTTTTCTGGCAATAAACCGCATCGTCAAAATCACGCGCGTCTTCGCCATCAATGGTGACTAACGGTGTCTCCCGCAAATCGACTCGATCCTGTTTTGCCACTTCAGGGACTTCTTTTTGCAGCGGTTTTATTTCTTCCAGCAAGTCCTCTGGCCATTGATTAGGTAGCTCGTAGGAGCGGATCGCCATTTCGATTTCCATGCCCGGCGCCATATGTTCGCCCATCACTTCAATGATCCGGCCTATAGGTTGGCGTAGCTTAGTCGGTTGCTCGACAATTTCGGCAACAACAATCTGACCTTGTTTGGCGTTACCAGCACCGCCTTTTTGCAGTAGAATGGTTTGCGCTATGTTTTTATTATCCGGCACTACATAGGTAAAGCCATCTTCCTTGTACAGGCGTCCGACTACTTGATGGGTGTTGCGCTGTAGGATTTCAACAACGGCACCTTCCCGCCGACCTTTTTTATCGACCCCGGCAATGCGCACCAGCGCCCGGTCATTATGCAGCAGGGGATTCATTTCTCTGGGTGACAAAAACAAATCATCCGAGCCATCATCCGGCTTAATGAAACCAAAACCATCGGCGTGACCGATAATGCGACCGGCAATTAAATCCTCGTTATTAACCAAGCAATATTTTTTGCCTCGATTAAACAAGAGTTGGCCGTCTCTTTCCATGGCCCGCAAACGGCGACGCAGCGCTTCCAGCTGGTCTTCAGATTCAAGCGTAAACGCCTCTGCGATTTCTTCGCGCCCCAGAGGTTTTCCCGTATGTTCGAGATACTGGAGTATCAATTCGCGACTGGGAATGGGGTTCTCATATTTCTCAGCTTCGCGCTGAGCATATGGATCGTTTGTTGAGCTAAAATCAACGTCTTTTTTAGACTTTAATGTCATTTAAATAATATAGATAGAGGATGGATGCAATAAACCTTTTTTGATGTATGGGGCTAGTATATCGATTAGGATTGAAAGATAAAAGTTTTTGGCTGTTATCAGAAAAATTTTCTCCAGTATTTCACGCAAAATTAGATGAAATTGACAATTTTAAATAGTCTGGTATAGTGCGCCTTCACATTAGCTTTTACAGCTAGCCTCTGCCGAGGTGGTGAAATTGGTAGACACGCCAGCTTCAGGTGCTGGTGGGGGCAACCCCGTGGAGGTTCAAATCCTCTCCTCGGCACCATAAAAATAAGTAATTTTTTGCGCTGATAGCGTTAAAAAACTTATCGCTATTTCCTCAAAACTTCTCCTTACGTATTTACAACAGCCCCGGCATTTCTTTCGATAAGATATTTCAGCCGGAAAAAAATCTATGATAATTGTCCGGTAGATCGTCTCTACCTCGCTGACAATATCGTCTTTCGTGCGGAAGGTGAAACAAAATCATCGATGATCAAGCAACTATTTACCCGCCAAAACCAATTCTCATAAGTTGATTGACCGTTCCTCACTGATAAATTCAATAGAACATTCGCTTTGTACATGATGTAAATTATAATGCCGAGAATTAATCTACTGAGAAAATAAATCTGATGGAAGCTTTTACTGATATACGCGCACTGATCATCGACATGGATGGTGTTTTATGGCACGGTGATCAACCCTTACCGGGCTTGACTGATTTTTTTAAAACCCTACGTGACCAGCAAATTCCTTTTATTCTCGCAACTAACAATGCCAGACTAACCCAGGAGCAATATGTGACCAAGCTGGCAAAGATGGGCGTATCGGTAAACCGTGATGAAATTCTGACCTCCAGCATGGCAACAGCATTGTATTTAGCAGAGCATACGGTCCCTTCAGAGACCCGCGTATTTGTGATCGGCGAAGATGGCGCCAAACAGCCCTTGATTGAACGGGGCTTTACCTTAACCGGGCTTTATGAATTGAATGATGATAAAGGCGATAACGGTGCTGACATTGTCGTCTGTGGCATGGATCACAGCCTGTCTTGGGACAAACTAGCAACTGCCACACTGAACATTCGCGCCGGCGCTAAATTCATAGGCACCAATGCCGATACCACTTTGCCAACAGAACGCGGACTCACTCACGGCAATGGCGCAATTTTAGCCGCATTAACCGCTGCCACCGGAATTACACCCACTATCATTGGCAAACCCGAACCCATCATCTACCAACAAGCTCTCGCCTTGCTAGGCACTGATCCAGCTTATACAGTGGCGATCGGCGATCGCCTGGAAACGGACATTCTTGGCGCGGTAAATACCGGCATACGCAGCCTGATGGTTTTATCGGGTGTATCCAGCGAGGAAGATTTTGCCTCAGCAGACTATCGACCCACCTGGGTCATGCAAGACATACGTGATGTAACAGCCGCCTTGAAAAACTGACCATCATTACTGGACAGGCTAAATTATTGTCAATCACCCCGCCCTGAAGGACGGAGCTTGTAAAAGCTAGGTTGACCAGACTAAGCGCTAACACAGTGCTACGATTACAACGGGTCGTTAAGACTTACCAGCGAATGCTTCCTTAGTTCGCTGCTCTAAAAGGATCGGATCACGCT
>CANNNV010000016.1 GCA_947506155.1 Methylococcaceae bacterium | reverse complement strand
TTTTTCAGTTAATGCCTTCGGGTAAACATATGGTTGGGAGAGATTTAGGACGATTAGGTTCGACGGCTTCGCTGCAGTACCGAGCTGCTGGATGAGTTTTTCATGAATCAGACTACAAAAAAACTAAAAACTGGAACATCGAGTTATAGCTTTTTTTATCGCAGAAAATACGGCATGAAATTCATTTGAGCAGTTATATTCGTCGATGTCTTTATGGTCGGCTGGGTTTGCGCCAATGATTAACAATGATGCTTCTATTACTGTAAATTCATTTTGAAACTTCCAGTAATCTATGGGGCTAGTCAAAATAACACCTCGTTAAAGTGCAATCGTTACGAAAAGGATTAACCGGAAACAAGGTAACGAATCTTGCTTATTGCTCCGTCGAGCTATCCGGTTAAATTGGATTATACCGCTTTTAAAATACTGGTCACATTTTCACTGTTAGGAGTTACGTATTGATGAATAAACCCGGCAATCCGGTCAACTGCCTGCTTCATAGTATTGGCTTCGGTGCGGATGTAACCACCTGTTACACAATTGTCGGTGGTGTGATTCAATAGTTTTTTAATGATGGTTTCAGGTAGTAGCGAGGCTTCGGCAATCGTGGCAAAGGTTCGCCTTAAGTCGTGGCTACTGAATTCTACGCCTGTTTTTAAAGTAACCTGATCTAAGGGCCAGCGAGGAATAGCCATAACGCCCTCGGCATTGTCGCCAGGGAAAACAAAAGTATTGCCGCCGGTCAACTCCTGTAGATTTCGTAAGTAAGGCTTCAGTTGTGTAGGAATGTAGGTGGTAAAGTTGCTGTGGTTCTTGGTGTCCATAACGGTGAGCGTATCATTTTTGAAGTCTACGTTTTTCCATTCTAGGTGTAGCGCTTCATTTGCCCTTAATCCGGTGTAGAGCAACAGCAACAGATAGGTCTTTGCTTTGGGGTTGGTAAGTTCAAGAACAGCGCCATACCAATCTTGCAACTTGTCGGCGGGGATAATACGACTTTTGCGGGTTGGCTTGCTCCAGAGGGCTAATTCTGCTTTTTTGAGTACATCGGTCGGGCTTTCGTCGATGATCTTTAATGCCAGCGCGGAATTCATTAACAGCCGCAAAATTCGCATTTTGTTATCTTTGGATGTGCTATTGCCGGGCAAGGTCTTATGACGTTTTGCCACCATTTCACGCGTGATTGCATTAACGGGCTTATCCAGCCAATCGGGGAAACCTTCACCTAGTTTTTTCTGATAGTCGGCTGCGGTGCCTGAACTTAGTTTTAAACCTTTCTGCTCAATGTACTTTTCCATCAACTCGGCCAAAGTCATTTGCTTAACCTTGAGTTTACGCTTTTTCTCCGCTGGATTTAGCCCGTTACCCAGGTCAGTTAATGCTTCCCTTGTTTTTTTTTGTGCGGCATCAACCGACATATCCGAACATTTTCCCAGTGTGACGCGCTGAACTTTTCCAGCGGCATCTTTTTTGAGAACAACAAAAGATTTATTGCCCGTACTGCTAACTCGGCACGTCAATTTAGGTTCTTTGGTGTCGTAGTAGTCAATACGGCCATTATCAGGAATAGGCAGTTTTTTAATTCTGTCTTGAGTGAATGTGATCTTCTCGGTCATTATTTAAATAATCCTTATTGCAGATTTAGACTCGGGTTTGGGTTAGTCCCCTGCGTAAAGCTAAAAATCCGGGTCAACCTCGGGTCAACTTTGAAACGCTGTTTTAAGTATATTACAGTAAGCTTGAGAATTGTACAGAATGGTTAATGTTTTATTTTAAACAATGGCCTAGGATGATAATCCTAGTTTGGGCAAGGGCTGCGTAAATTGTGAGTCGGGGAACTTAAAATCCCTCGTTCGTAAGGACGTGCCGGTTCGACTCCGGCCCGAGGCACCATAAAAATCAAGGGCTTATGCAATCTGCAAAGCTCTTTTTTTATGCCTAAATTTTAACAATCAATATCTGCTTAACCTTTAAACACGGATAGGCAACTCGCAATTCATCCAGCCTCACGTTTGATAATCAAATAGTATTTGGCAATAATTGTCATCTACCCGTTCAGTGATAATAACCAGTTTTGACATACTGAGAACTGACCATGTTTCTTTGCTAAGAGCGACTCTGATAATAATTAACTACGAAATGAGCATTTGCTTCTTTATTTCGTAGCTTTCACGGACTAAGTGATTTATTTTAATCATACAGATGGAAAAATTGTTAATGACCCAAACCGCAGAATCTCGTAAAATTGACCAGGTTTTATTTTTTATAGCGGGATAAATCCGTAAGGGTTCATCCCGTTTTGCGCATTTGAGGTGACGTGTTTGACTAGGTCTGCTGTGTTGGTGTTGGAGGATGGGACCGTTTTTAACGGTGTGGCCATAGGTGCAGATGGCTGTTCCGTGGGCGAGGTGGTTTTTAATACGGCAATGACCGGGTATCAGGAGATTCTCAGCGATCCCTCTTATGCCAGGCAAATCGTGACCTTAACTTATCCGCACATTGGTAATGTTGGGGCGACCGACGAAGATGATGAGTCTGTCGGCGTTTTCGCCAGCGGCCTGGTGATCAGAGATCTACCATTGTTGGCCAGTAATTGGCGGTCTGAAAAAACTTTGCAGCAATATTTGCTTGATCATAATGTGGTAGCGATTGCCGATATTGATACCCGCCAGTTGACCCGGATTCTGCGAGACAAAGGAGCTCAACGCGGCTGTATCATCGCCGGCGAGTCGATTGATCTGGATCTTGCAAAAAAAGCGATTGAAGATTTTCCCGGTTTGAAAGGCATGGATCTGGCCAAGGAAGTCACAGTTGCAGAAACTTATGAATGGACTGAAACTATCTGGGATTTGGAGCATGGCCATACACAGGCGACAAATCTGACCAAACATGTTGTGGCGTATGACTTTGGGGTTAAACGCAATATTCTTCGATTATTGGCCCATCGCGGCTGTCGAGTGACTGTTGTTCCTGCAACAACGCCTGCCGAGACCGTATTGGCGATGAAGCCTGATGGTGTATTCTTATCCAATGGCCCCGGCGATCCGGAGCCGTGCACTTATGCGATAGAAGCTATCCAGATCATCCTGGAAAAGAAAATCCCAGTGTTCGGCATTTGCTTGGGCCATCAATTATTGGCTTTAGCCAGCGGCGCCAAAACCGAAAAAATGAAATTCGGCCATCATGGCGCGAATCATCCCGTACAGGAAATAGCCACCGGGCGGGTCATGATCAGCAGTCAAAATCATGGTTTTGCTGCGAATGAAGACAGCCTTCCCGATAATGTAGTAGCGACTTATCGATCCTTGTTTGACGGCAGTTTACAGGGTATTAAGCGCACCGATTGTCCGGCGATGAGTTTTCAGGGTCATCCCGAAGCCAGTCCTGGCCCTCATGATGTGGAATCCTTATTCGATGATTTCATCGAGATGATGCATCAGGCTAAGTTGGAGTAGGGTAAAAATAAATATCTTAAGGCATTCAAATAAAAACTGTACAACTTGAAGTTCAAGACACTGTTTACCAAAAATTATTGATTTTTTAGCGTTGCTTCCACGGGATCGATGTCATTTGTTAGTAGATGATTAGTTAAGTAATTTAGAGAATCAAAAGATAAATTTATCAGAGGCCGTTGATATAAAAAAGCGGTTGATTTAGTAGTCTGTAAAGTAGAGGAACGATATCATGCCCAGCACCGTAATACATACACCAATTGATATAGAAATTGATGTTAAAGCTAAACAGATATTGTCAAATTTTGGTTTGTCAATGAATGATGCAATTGCATTATTTCTTAATCAGGTTGTTGAAAATAATAAAATGCCTTTCCCCATTGATTTGCCTAACAAGGAAACCATTGCTGCTATTGAAGATGCGCGTACCGGCAACGTTCACCGATACTCATCTTTAGAAACAATGTGGGAAGATTTGGATGGTAATTAATGCGTGACGTTGTTTTAACCTCGGCTTTTAAAAAAGATTACAAGCGTTTAAGTCGTTCTGGACAATACGTTATGCAGGGCTTGCAAGAAGTCACCGCAAAACTCGCGGATGATAACTTATTAGATGAAAAGTATCGTGATCACGGATTAATTGGTAATTGGCAAGATTGTAGAGAATGTCACATAAAGCCTGACTGGTTATTAATCTATCAATTTAAAGACAATGAGCTTATTTTAGTTCGCACAGGAACACACAGTGATTTATTCTAAATAATATATCATTCTAATTAACACACAAAGTAGCAACATGCCAAAAAGAACCGACATAAAATCCATACTATTACTAGGCGCAGGCCCCATTGTTATTGGCCAAGCCTGCGAGTTTGATTATTCTGGCACGCAAGCCTGTAAAGCACTGCGGGAAGAAGGTTATCGCGTTATTCTGGTTAACTCTAATCCGGCGACGATCATGACCGATCCGGATATGGCCGATGTGACTTATATCGAGCCTATCGACTGGCAAACCGTAGAAAAAATTATCGCTAAAGAACGCCCCGATGCGATTTTGCCGACCATGGGTGGGCAAACCGCGTTGAACTGTGCGCTGGATCTTGATGCGCACGGTGTGTTGGCAAAATATAACGTCGAGATGATTGGCGCGACCAAGGAAGCGATTAACAAGGCCGAAGACCGCGAATTATTCAATCAGGCGATGAAAAAAATCGGCTATGAAGTCGCCAAATCTAAAACCGCGCATACCATGGAAGAAGCCTTAGCCGCGCAAAAGGAAGTCGGTTATCCAACGGTTATCCGGCCTTCGTTTACTATGGGCGGCAGCGGCGGCGGCATCGCGTATAACAAGGAAGAGTTTGTTGAAATCTGCGAACGCGGCTTGTATTTATCGCCAACCAACGAGTTGTTGATTGAAGAATCGGTATTGGGCTGGAAAGAATATGAAATGGAAGTGGTGCGCGATTCCAAGGACAACTGCATCATCGTGTGCTCGATTGAAAACTTCGACCCTATGGGCGTTCATACCGGCGATTCGATCACCGTAGCCCCGGCACAAACCCTGACTGATAAGGAATATCAGATTTTGCGTAACGTGTCTTTAGCGGTATTGCGCGAGATTGGCGTCGACACTGGTGGTTCCAATGTACAAGTTGCGATCAACCCGAAAGATGGCCGGATGATTGTTATCGAGATGAATCCGCGTGTTTCGCGTTCATCGGCATTGGCATCTAAAGCGACCGGTTTTCCGATTGCCAAGGTTGCTGCAAAACTGGCGGTAGGCTATACGCTGGATGAATTGAAGAACGAGATTACCGGCGGCGCGACGCCTGCCTCATTTGAGCCGACTATCGATTATGTCGTCACCAAAATTCCACGCTTTACCTTTGAAAAGTTCCCGCAAGCGGATGATCGTTTGACCACGCAGATGAAGTCGGTCGGCGAAGTCATGGCCATAGGTCGCACGTTCCAGGAATCCTTGCAAAAAGCCTTGCGCGGTCTGGAAATCGGTATCAGCGGTCTCGATGAAATTATCGATCTGAATCGAGATGATGCCCAGGAGAAAATGCAGCGTGAAATGCGCCATCCGGGACCGGATCGTTTGCTTTATGTTGCCGATGCCTTTCGTAGTGGCATGAGTCTGGACGATGTGCATGAAGCCAGCAAGATTGATCCCTGGTTTTTAGCGCAGGTCGAAGATCTGGTTATTACCGAAAAATCATTAGCGACTAAAACCTTGTCGACCTTGGAGCAGGGCGAATTGTATAAATTAAAGCGCAAAGGCTTTTCTGATATACGCCTAGCGAAGTTGCTAGATACCTCCGAGACAGAAGTGCGCAATGTGCGCCATAAGCATAATATCCGCCCTGTTTACAAACGCATCGATTCCTGCGCGGCTGAATTTTCATCGGATACTGCTTATTTGTATTCTACTTATGAACAAGAATGCGAAGCACGAGTTTCTGATCGGGAAAAAATTATTATTCTCGGTGGCGGACCTAACCGTATCGGTCAGGGTATCGAATTTGATTATTGTTGTGTACATGCGGCCCTAGCCTTGCGTGAAGATGGCTATGAAACCATCATGATCAATTGCAATCCCGAAACCGTTTCTACGGATTTTGATACCTCGGATCGCTTGTATTTTGAATCGTTAACGCTGGAAGATGTGCTGGAAATTGTGCATCTTGAAAAGCCCAAAGGCGTGATCGTGCAATACGGCGGTCAAACGCCGCTGAAATTGGCTCGCGCCTTGGAAGCCGCCGGCGTACCAATTATTGGCACGTCACCAGACTCGATAGATCTAGCTGAAGACCGTGAGCGCTTTCAAAAGCTGTTGGAAAGATTGGACTTGAAACAGCCGCCTAATGCGACGGCCCGTTCTGTCGAGCAAGCGATTAATGCTGCAAAAGAGCTGGGTTATCCGCTGGTCGTTCGGCCTTCCTATGTGTTGGGCGGTCGGGCGATGGAAATCGTTTTCAACGAAGAAGGTTTGCAGCGCTATATGAAGGAAGCGGTCAGCGTTTCGAATGATTCACCGGTGTTGCTGGATCGATTCCTGGACGATGCGGTCGAGATGGATGTTGATGCGATTTATGACGGGGAGCAAATATTGATTGGCGGCTTGATGGAGCATATCGAACAGGCCGGCGTGCATTCCGGAGATTCTGCATGTTCTTTGCCACCGTATGAATTGTCTCACGAACTACAGGATAAATTGCGCGAGCAAGTGGCTAAAATGGCTAAAGCGCTGGGCGTTGTAGGTTTGATGAATACCCAGTTTGCGATTCAGGGTGAAGATATTTATGTGCTGGAAGTCAATCCACGAGCTTCACGGACTGCACCTTTTGTGTCTAAGGCTACAGGTTATGCGCTGGCTAAAATTGCGGCGCGGTGCATGGTCGGCCAAACTCTGGCGCAACAAGGTATTACCGAAGAGCGCATTCCTGATTACTTTTCGGTTAAAGAAGCGGTGTTCCCATTTGTTAAATTTCCGGGCGTCGATCCTTTGTTAGGGCCTGAAATGAAATCAACCGGTGAGGTGATGGGTATCGGTAAAACCTTTGGCGAAGCTTTTGCCAAATCCCAGCGCGCTGCTGGTGTCAATTTGAATCACAGCGGCAAGGTGTTGATCAGTATTCGTGATGCCGATAAAGCCAAGTTGCCGGATATTGCCAGAATGCTGGTCGCCAAGAAATATGAAATAGTCGCCACTAGCGGCACTGCCAAATTTCTGATTGCGGCGGGGATTCCTTGTGAAGTAGTTTACAAAGTCAACGAAGGTCGGCCTAATACAGTTGATATGATTAAAAACGATCAAATTCAGCTAATTATTAATACCACCGAAGGTAAAAAAGCTATTTCCGATTCATTTGCGATGCGCCGGGAAGCTCTGCAACGCCGGGTAACGTATTACACGACCATGGCTGGTGCTAAAGCTGTTTGTTATGCGCTAGGTGAACTGGATGCAGGCGATGTGAATTGCTTGCAGGATTTGCATAAAAGCCTAAATTAATATAAATACAGTGGTGGCGACTTCATTCGCCACCATAGCCCGGAAATTATTGGAGTTTTTAAAAAATGAACAAAGTACCTCTCACCGTCAAAGGTGCAGAAAAATTACGTATTGAACTGGAAGAACTCAAATCAGTAGTTCGTCCGCGTATCATTGCCTCAATTGCGACTGCCAGAGCGCACGGTGATTTAAAAGAAAATGCCGAATATCATGCGGCAAAAGAACAGCAAAGTTTTGCCGAAGGCCGCATTTCTGAGATTGAAGGCAAGCTCGGTAACGCGCAAATTATTGACGTTACCAAGGTTGATGCCAATGGCCGCGTGGTGTTTGGCGCCACAGTTGAAATCGAAGATATTGATGCTGAAAGAAAAGTGACGTACCAGATTGTTGGCGAAGATGAAGCCAATATCAGGGAAGGGCGTATTTCAATCGGCTCGCCGATAGCCAGAGCCTTGATAGGCAAGGAAATCGAAGACGTAGTGACGGTTAAAGCCCCAGGCGGAAATGTTGACTACGAAATTATTTCAATTGAGTATGTTTAAATGAGGTTCAAGGTTCAAGGTTCAAGGGAAAGAAGGATTTTTTCCTGGAACCTTGCTTCTCATTCATTTGTCTGGATTTAATCGGTAAATAACTACAATTTGTCCAATAGCTTGAATGAGTTCTGCTCCGGTTTCGGCGCAGATTTTTACGCTGATCAACTTGCGCTCATCCCGTTCAGCACGGATGCGCACTTTAATCAGTTCGTGGGTGTTAAGCACCAGTTCAAGTTCCGCCAGCACGGCTGCGGTCAGTCCTGCTTGACCAATCATAATGACTGGCTTTAAGGTGTGCGCTACGGTCCGGAATTTTTTCTTATCTGCAGAGTTCACTCTTTCATTCCTAAATTAAAAGTTCAAATTTTACACTAAAACACAACTATGGGACGAAGTAAAAGTAGCGGTCGCTGGATGCAGGAGCATTTTGATGACGAATACGTCAAAATGGCGCAAGCTCAGGGTTACCGTTCGCGCGCAGTTTTTAAATTAAAAGAAATTCAAGATAAAGACCAGCTTATTAAGCCTGGGATGAATATTATCGATTTAGGCGCGGCTCCCGGAGGTTGGTCACAGCTAGCGCGGCAATTGGTTGGTAAGCGAGACAAAATTATTGCGCTGGATATTTTAGCTATGGATCCGCTAGTAGGGGTCGAGTTTATACAGGGAGACTTTCGTGAACAGGCTGTGATGGATCAGTTATGCGCCGTTCTCGACGGCGCGGCCATTAATCTGGTAATGTCGGATATGGCACCCAATATGAGTGGCAATAAGGGCGTAGATCAGCCCCGCGCTATTTATTTAGGCGAGTTAGCCTTGGAGACGGCCCGGATGGTGTTAGCAAAAGACGGCACTTTTTTGGTTAAGTTATTTCATGGCGCAGGTTTTGAAGAGCTTCATAAGGAAATCAGCCAATCCTTTACTAAAGTGGCTATCAGAAAGCCAAAAGCATCGAGACCGCGCAGCAATGAAGTTTATATTTTAGCTAAAGGCTTTAAAAATCAATTGTAGCCCTTATATCTTTTGGACTAGCTGTGCCCGGTATGCTGAAGTCATAATTTCAGACGCTACTGAGTTACAGATAAATAACGACAGTCAGGAAAGTTAAGTCCTGATATAATTAGCTAGTTTCTAAATCGAGAGCCGTTCAGGCCCAGGGTGTGTAAGTTGAACGATATGATGAAAAATATAATCCTATGGGTCGTCATTGCTGTGGTATTGATGTCCGTATTTAATAATTTTGGTCCGCAAAATGACAGAGCTGATACCTCGATGTCTTATTCGCAGTTTATCGAGTCGGTAAGAGCAGGCCAGGTTCAACAAGTGATGATTGAAAATAATATCATCAAAGGTAAGATGCAGGCTGGACAAATATTTAAAACCTACGCGCCGTCAGATCCTCATTTGGTTGATGATTTGTTAGCGAATGGTGTTGAAATCAAGGCAGTTCCACCCGAGCAACCTTCGATGCTGATGCAGTTGCTGGTTTCTTTTGGGCCGATGCTGTTACTGATTGCGGTCTGGGTTTTCTTCATGCGGCAAATGCAGGGTGGTGCTGGTGGCGGTCGCGGAGCCATGAATTTTGGTAAAAGCAAAGCCCGAATGCTGGAAGAAGACCAAATTAAAGTGACTTTTGCTGATGTCGCAGGTTGTGACGAAGCTAAAGAAGAAGTCGTCGAAATGGTTGATTTCCTTAAAGATCCAGCAAAATATCAAAAATTGGGCGGAAAAATTCCTAGAGGCGCTTTGATGATTGGCCCTCCGGGAACAGGAAAAACCTTACTAGCCAGAGCGATTGCCGGTGAAGCTAAAGTACCGTTTTTTACCATCTCCGGTTCAGATTTTGTTGAAATGTTTGTCGGTGTCGGTGCGTCCCGTGTGCGTGACATGTTTGAACAGGCTAAAAAACATGCCCCCTGCATTATTTTCATTGATGAAATAGATGCGGTAGGTCGTCAGCGTGGCGCTGGATTGGGCGGCGGTAATGACGAACGCGAACAAACCTTAAACCAATTGCTAGTTGAAATGGACGGCTTTGAAGGTAACGAAGGTATTATTGTTATTGCAGCGACTAACCGTGCAGATGTGCTGGACAAGGCTTTATTGCGTCCAGGCCGCTTTGATCGCCAAGTAACTGTGGGGTTGCCGGATGTTAGGGGACGTGAGCAGATTCTGACGGTCCACATGAAAAAAGTACCTGCAGATGATGATGTTGAAGTTAAGTATATAGCTCAAGGCACACCGGGATTTTCTGGTGCTGATTTGGCCAACTTGATCAATGAAGCGGCTTTATTTGCTGCCCGAATGAACAAGCGTGTAGTTACTATGGCGGATTTGGAAAAAGCCAAGGATAAGCTGATCATGGGCGTTGAAAGACACTCGATGGTTATGAATGAGAAAGAAAAGAAAATGACCGCCTATCATGAAGCGGGACATGCAATTGTTGGTAAACTAGTCCCTGAACATGATCCTGTGTACAAGGTCAGCATTATGCCCAGAGGTCGTGCGCTGGGTATTACCATGTTTTTACCTGAACGCGATCAGTACAGTGCCAGTAAGCAAAAACTGGACAGCATGATTTCCAGTTTGTATGGTGGCCGTGTTGCCGAAGAAGTGGTTTTTGGTCGTGAACAGGTCAGTACCGGCGCATCCAATGACATTGAGCGAGCCACTGAGTTAGCTAGAAACATGGTGACTAAATGGGGCTTTTCTCAACGTCTGGGACCTTTGTCTTACAGTGAAGAAGAAGGCGAAGTGTTTTTAGGGCGCTCAGTCACCCAGCATAAAACAGTTGCAGAAGAAACGTCTCATACCATTGATGAAGAAATACGTTCCTTCATAGACCGCAATTATGAACGTGCCGAAACCATCCTGAAAGAAAACATGGATATTTTGCATGCGATGGCCGATGCCCTGATGAAGTATGAAACTATCGATAAATTTCAAATTGATGATTTGATGGCCCGTAAACCGGTCAGAGATCCTCAAGGTTGGGATAATAAACCGCCTTCTCACGGTGTAACCGATGATGTGAAGAGCAAGGGCGATAGCAAGAAAGAAAAATCAATAGGCGGAACTGCCGAGCAAAGCTAAGCAGTTTCGGAACTACCAAAAAGGAGAGGCGTGATGCCTCTCCTTTTTTTATGAGATTTATAAAGCGAACGGCTAAAACCGACTATATTCACCTTTCACCTAATTTTAAGGTTTTTAATTATGACAAAAAAGTATTTTGGAACTGACGGCATTAGGGGCAGAGTGGGACAACACCCAATAACGGCAGACTTCTTTTTGAAGCTAGGTTGGGCAGCCGGTCGAGTTTTTGCCAGTGAAGGTCACGGCTTTGTTCTGGTTGGTAAAGATACGCGCATTTCAGGCTATATGTTTGAATCTGCCTTGGAAGCAGGATTAACGGCTGCGGGAGTCGATACGCGTCTGCTGGGGCCTATGCCAACTCCCGGTATCGCTTACTTAACCCGAACACTCAGGGCGCAAGCCGGTATTGTTATCAGCGCATCTCATAACCCTTATTATGATAATGGGGTTAAATTTTTCTCGGTGCAGGGAACAAAATTAGCCGATGACATCGAACAAAAAATAGAAAATCATCTTGACTCACCGATGACTACAGTCGATTCATCAAAATTGGGCAAGGCGAAACGCTTAGTTGATGCGCCGGGTCGCTATATTGAGTTTTGCAAAGCCAGTGTGCCGACACGGCTCGATTTTAGCGGCATGAGAATAGTCATCGATTGCGCTCATGGTGCAACTTATCATATAGCGCCGCATGTGTTTAGTGAAGTAGGTGCCGAAGTTGTTACCATAGGCGCTGAACCAGATGGGCTAAATATTAACGACGAATGCGGCGCAACCAAGCCTGAGAAACTGGCTGCAACCGTTTTAGCTTACCGCGCAGATTTTGGCATTGCTCTCGATGGCGATGGCGACCGCTTGGTGATGGTTGATCATAAAGGTGAAATTGTTGATGGTGATGAGCTTATTTATATTATCGCAAGATCAAGACTGAATGCAGGACAGATGTCTGGACCGGTCGTAGGTACATTAATGACCAACCTGGGTATGGAGCAGGGCCTAAAGCAGTTAGGACTAGATTTAATCAGAGCTAAGGTAGGGGATCGTTATGTGATGGAAATGTTGACGGCGCATAAAGGTATTTTAGGTGGTGAAAATTCGGGTCATATTATCTGCCTGGATAGAACCACAACCGGCGATGGTATTATTTCTGCACTGCAAATCATGGCAGAAATGCAAGATACCGGTAAAAATTTACACGAATTAAAATCTGGAATGCAAAAATACCCGCAAATTCTGGTAAACGTCAAAACCGCAAAGAAAATAAATTCGGAGCAAGACGAAATCATACAAAAATCAGTCAAAGCTATTGAAAAAAAGCTCGGAGATAAGGGCAGGGTATTGCTCCGGGCTTCAGGAACAGAGCCGTTGATTCGTGTCATGGTGGAAGGACAGCAGGAAGATTTAGTCAGAAATTATGCCAATCAAATCGCTGATGACGTCAAGAAAGCAATGGGAGCTTGAATTGAGCGCTATTAATATATATCATAGCCGATTTGATTCTATGTGAGGAGTAGTGATGCGTCGGTCTCTAGTTGTAGGAAATTGGAAGATGAATGGAACTCTTGCTAGCGCCGAGTCGCTTGCAAAAGGCATCATTGCTGGCTTAGGCGAAAATAATGCAGATATCGCAATATGTGTGCCTTATGTACATTTGCCCCGGGTCAGCGAATTAGTTAAAGGCAGTTTTCTGGCACTGGGCGCGCAAAACGTTGCAGATAAAGCATCTGGTGCTTATACCGGAGAAATTTCCGCAGCCATGCTAAGTGAATTTGAATGCAAATATGCGCTAGTAGGTCATTCTGAAAGACGTAGTTATTATGGCGATACTGACGAATCAGTAGCCGCGCGTTTTTGTCAGGCGCAAGAACACAACATTATTCCAGTTCTGTGTGTTGGAGAAACGCTGGAACAACGCGAACAAGACCAGACTTTTGCCGTGATTAATGCGCAGCTTGATGCCGTTATTAATTTAGCTGGCATAGCCGCTTTTAGCGCAGCCGTGATTGCATACGAGCCAGTTTGGGCGATCGGTACAGGAAAAACAGCAACTGATGAACAAGCTCAAGAAGTTCATCATTACATCAGGCAGTATGTTGCTGCTAAAGATCAAGTCATAGCCGATAAAATACAGATTTTATACGGTGGCAGTGCCAAGCCTGACAATGCAAAAGGTTTGTTTGCGATGCCGGATATTGACGGCGGTTTAATTGGTGGGGCTTCGTTGGATGCGGAATCCTTTTTAAAGATTTATCAGTCAATTTAGAGAAGTTAAAACGTTCATGTATCAGGTAATTATTGTTGTTCATGTGTTGTTGGGTTTAGGGGTTGTTGGGTTAGTATTAATGCAACAAGGAAAAGGAGCTGATGCGGGTGCAGCTTTTGGTACCGGTTCTTCAGGTTCTGTTTTTGGAGCTCAGGGGGCAGCATCATTCCTGTCACGAGCCACAGCAATTCTGGCAACTTTGTTTTTTATGACCAGTCTAGGGCTTGCTGTATTAAATAGTAAGCAGGGTGTAGCTTACGACTTAATGAATGCGCCTAAGGTCGAACAGGATACACTAGGGATTCCTGATGTAGGGGCGGAAAAAGGTGTCAGTGCTACTCCTGCACCCAAATCTGAAGAAGTTCCTACTGCTTTAGAAACTGAGCCTTCCGTTGAAAAAAAATAAAATATCGTTAATTGATACAAGCTACTACTAAGTAGTTGAAAATATAGCTAAACATAAACAAACATATATAAAAAATCGCCAAAAATGGTGGTAGAATGATTGGTGGAAAATGTTTTTCCACCGGGATAAAGGTTTTATCCCTTACGGTTAAGGTCGCTTTATTACTGACAAGTTTGGTTAATACCGGCTTTACTGGTAACAGGCAGCAAGAATAGTAGGCCGTAGCCAGTGTGCAATCTCTTAGGGGATTGCACCTGTCGGTTGAAACTGCTCAACCAGGACTCCAGTTGCAGGTTGCAAAGATTATCAACGGAGAGCGACACTCAAATGAATATGTTTGTATATGAAATTTGAAGCAGTGAACACGACATACGTTGAATAGTATTTTTACGATCATGTTTTAGCCGATGTGGTGAAATTGGTAGACACGCCATCTTGAGGGGGTGGTAACGTAAGTTGTGCCGGTTCAAATCCGGCCATCGGCACCAATATATGCCCCGCTAGAGTTTTCTAGTGGGGTTTTTTTTTAAAAAATTACAGCAAAAAGTTTCTAGTTCAGATCTACAATACGGTAAAATAATTAAGCTATACTCTGGGTGGCGGTACGCACGATATTGTATTATTTGCACGGAATTTTGCTTTAAAAATTAGAGATTAATGGAGATAACAATGGCAAGTATTCTTGCAGTTGACGATTCGGCTTCAATGAGAAAAATGGTTACCTTTACATTAAGAGCAGCTGGATACGATGTTGAGGAAGCAGTCGACGGAGTTGATGCTTTGGAAAAGGCACAGACTAGAAAATTTGATTGTGTGGTAACCGATGTTAATATGCCAAATAAAGACGGAATAACACTCATTAGAGATTTGCGTGCACTTCCTGACTATAAATTTATTCCCATGCTAATGCTAACTACGGAGTCCGGAATCGAAAAAAAACAAGAAGGTAAGGCTGCCGGTGCTACAGGTTGGATGGTTAAACCGTTTAATCCTGAACAATTATTAAAAACCTTATTGAAAGTTTTGGGCTAATAAATATAACGTCCGGCTTGTTTTTACAATGTATGCTGGATTTAATTATTCCGATAGTAGTCAATAAAAAATTAGTATCAATTGAGTTACCTAGCAACTATAACGCTCGGATCAGTCCCTTTCAAAAGTTACATCTGCAGTCGATTAATTATAAATAGTAAAAAATAAATAATTTTGCCGAAACTAACAATATTTTTTATAACCCGTTAATTAAAAAAATATCGAACTGATGGTTATAAAACTTAAAAGTGATAACGTAAAAAATAGTAATTGAAATTTCTGGTTTTTTCTGATCAATACTATAATTTTATGACATTATCCAAAAAATTAGCCATGAGAAGACATTATTTTAGGTTACGTTATTTGTTTAAATGAATTTAGGCGCGCACAGGTAGGTCTATGTCTATTGATATGTCACAATTCCACCAGGTTTTTTTTGAAGAATGTTTCGAAGGTCTGGAAGCGATGGAGTCAGGATTATTAACGCTTGATATGGGGGATATTGATTCGGAAATAATCAATACCATATTCAGGGGGGCACATTCTATAAAAGGCGGCAGTGGAACTTTCGGTTTTACCGTTGTGGCTGAATACACTCATATTATGGAAACCCTGCTCGATGAAATGCGGGATGGGCGTAGACAAGTAACGCAGTCTGCTGTTGCTGTTTTACTGGACTCGGTTGACTGTCTTAGAGAAATGTTGACGGCAATACAGAATGAAAAAGCTGTTGATAATGCCAGTGTAGTCCAGCATAAAACCGCTTTGGAAGTTGTGCTTCATGGTGAAGAATCAGTTCCTTTAATTAAACAAGAATGGATGCTAGAAAAAGTTAAGGTTGAAGCTGAAGCTGAGGTCGCTACTGATAATAGTATTAAAAATGAAGCTGTTGACGTTAATAATATTAAAAATGAGGCTGTTGAAGTAGAACAAGGCTGGAAAATATCGTTTTGTCCCTATTTGGACTTACTTAAAACCGGTAATGATCCGGTAAGATTATTTAGAGAATTGAATGAGCTAGGTGACTTAACAATCACTGTTAATATTCAGGATATTCCTGGTTTTTATGAAATTGATCCAGAGGAGTGCAATATTTCTTGGGATTTAAAAGTTGTCGGGGATATTTCTGAAGATGAAATCAGGGAAATATTCAACTGGGTTGAAGGCGACTGTGAAATGAACATTGAACAGCTAACCAAACCCGTAAAATCTCCTCCAGTTATACAGCAAATCGATCCTGCCCCCGCAATAATTTTACCAAATAAGCCAGTTGCCCCCCCGCCTAAAGTGATGGTAGATGTCAAAAAACCAGACATTCAAGACATTGACCATGACGCAACAAAAACGACTGCAAAAGCCAGTTCGATTCGAGTGGATACGGATAAAATTGACACATTAATCAATATGGTTGGCGAAGTAGTGATCACACAATCCATGCTGGGCTTAGTCGGTGAAAATTTTACCATGGATAAGGTAGGCCAACTTAAAAGAGGGTTATCCCAGTTAGAGCGGCATACTCGTGATCTACAACAAAGCGTCATGAATATTCGGATGCTGCCGATCAGTTTTGTTTTTAGCCGTTTTCCACGGTTGGTCTATGATATCAGCAGTAAGTTAGATAAAAAAATTGTACTGAAATTGGTTGGCGAAAATACCGAGGTTGATAAAGCGGTCGTTGAACTAATCAATGATCCGTTAGTTCATTTGATTAGAAATAGTCTGGATCACGGCATAGAAATGCCAATAGACAGGATAGCTGCAGGTAAGCCGGAAACAGGAACCATCGAGTTAAAAGCCTACCATCGTGGCGGACATATTGTTATAGAAATCATTGATGACGGCCGTGGTTTAGATAAAGAGAAATTGCTAGCTAAAGCCATAGAAAAAGGTTTGATTGAAGAAAACAATCTCCTTACCGAAAAACAGATATTTGAACTAATCTTTATGCCCGGTTTTTCTACCGCAGAACAACTAACAGATATTTCCGGTCGCGGTGTGGGCATGGATGTGGTTAGAAGAAATATTCAGTCATTAGGCGGCAACATAGAAATTATCTCAGAGCTAGGTAAAGGCACAACCATAGCGATCCATTTGCCGCTAACCTTGGCCATACTTGATGGCCAATCTGTTGCCGTGGGTGATGAAACCTACATCGTGCCGCTAGTTTCTATTATTGAATCAATTAATATCACCGAAAGAATGCTAAACAAGGTAGCCGGCAAAGGAGAAACCTTTCGCTTACGCAATGAATATTTACCTGTTATCAGAATGCGCAAAATTTTTAATGTTGGTTCTGGAGATAAAATCACTTCTAAAGAGGGTGTCCTGGTTATCGTAGAAGGTCAGGGTGAACTGTGTTGCTTGCTGGTGGATGAGTTATTAGGTCAACAACAGGTTGTTATTAAATCATTAGAAGCCAATTACCGACGGGTGGAAGGCGTTTCAGGCGCAACTATTTTGGGTGATGGTTCGGTTGCGCTAATTCTCGATGTTCCAGGTTTGGTGCGTTTTTCAATTCGCTAATACAACATAAAAACAGATATGGCACAAGTAGCTGAAGACAAAGATATTGACCAATATCACTATAGTAAAAACCTAGATAATGCCGTGCAATATCTGAGTTTTGCTTTAGGTAAAGAGGAATATGGCGTTGATATTCTTCGCGTACAAGAGATTCGCAGTTGGGAGCCAGTTTCCAGAATACCTAACGTGCCTTATTATGAAAAAGGTGTCGTTAATTTACGCGGCTCCATTGTGCCAATACTCGATTTGAGAGAACGATTTAATTTGAGCAAGGCTGAATATACACCGTTGACCGTCGTTGTGGTGTTGCAAACAGATGACAACAACAAAACACGGATTATGGGCGTGGTTGTTGATTCGGTTTCTGACGTGATCAGTGTAGATAAAACTGAAATCCAGGCGGCACCAGATTTTGGCGCTAAAGTCAGTAACGAGTTTATTAACGGCCTGGTATCTGTTAATGATCGCATGGTGATGTTGCTTGATGTGGATAAGTTACTGAAGTTAGAAGATTTGGATCAGGATGAGATTTGACGCTTGTATTTCTTGGTAACTGCGCTTCTGTTGCACAGATTTTAATATCAATGCAGTTGTGCTGGTGCCCTCTGACATGCCTGTAAGCAATAATTTTTTAGTGCTTCATGTGTGTATTTTTTTTGGTATGGATTGAAGGGTAGGTTACGTGAAAATTAATATGCCGATAACGAATAACGAGGTCATTCTAAAAAAAGGTGCCATCCTCGTCTCAAGATCCGATTTGATGGGTCGTATTACCTATGTCAATGACGCATTTGTTGAAGTTAGCGGTTTTAGTCGTCAGGAGTTGATAGGGCAAGAGCATAATATTGTTCGGCATCCTGACATGCCTGCGGCGGTTTTTAACGATATGTGGATGACCTTGAAAAAGCTTAGGCCCTGGCAAGGATTAGTCAAAAACAGGTGTAAAAACGGCGACCATTACTGGGTTTCGGCCAATGCGATGCCATTATTTAAAAACGGCAAAGTGTATGAATATCTTTCTGTTCGTCATCCTTTGAAGCGCACCAATGATAGTGTTTTAATTCAATCTACTGAGCTGTGGTACAAGGATGTCAGCTCTGGAAGAGCGAAATTAAGGCCTACCGGTTTGGTGGCACTATTTAAATCCATTAATGAAATTTCTATAGCAAAAAAAAATGCCTTTACAGTATCGATTTTTCTGATTCCTATCGTATATTTAATGTGTCGATTGTACCAAACTCAAGAATATGATTTGTTAGCTGGTTCTGCTGTGCTGGCCTTGTTAGCGTCGGCAATCAGTATCAATATGACCCGGACCATCAGCAATGCACTGGAAACAGCGGTCAATCTTTGTTACCAGTTGAGTAGTGGCGGCTTTGGCAGTCGATTAGACTTAAATCGAGAAGATCAGATGGGGGATTTACTACGCAGCTTATATTGCATGGAAGTCAAACTGGGCGTAGATTTGGCTGAAGTCAGGCAAGAGGCGGCAGCATCCAGGCGGATTACTCAAGCGCTGGATAATGTCCAATCCGGTGTAATGGTAGCTAATACAAATTTTGACATTATTTATATGAACAATAGCGTTGAGCGCATGTTCCAGACAGCAGAGTCTGCCATTCGTCAACAGTTACCGAATTTCGATGCCAGTAAATTAATGGGGGCAAATATCGATATTTTTCATAAGAACCCATCACACCAACGTCGATTACTGGAAAACCTGAAAGAATCGTATAACTCAGAACTAATCATTGCCGGTCAACATATGACTATTATTGTCAGTCCTGTTTTGAGTGAACAAGGTGATCGTATCGGATTTGTTACTGAATGGCAAAATAGAACTCATGAAGTTTTAATAGAGCAAGAAATTGATCGATTAGTACAAGGGATTAAAGTCGGTGATTTGAGTTTTCGGATAAATTTGGCAGATAAAGAAGGGTTTGTTAAAGCACTTTCTACGGGTATGAATGAGTTAAGCGATGTTATTGAAAATGTATTTGGTGACGTTAACCGAATTATGGAAAACATGGCTGAAGGTGACCTAACCTCGACTATTAGCAATGAATATCAAGGCACCTACGCTGAATGCAAGAATAACATTAATGATACTCTTGAAAAATTAAGTAACTTTATTATTCAAATAAGAGATGCTGCTGATTTTATCGACAGCTCATCACAAGAAATGGCCAGTGGTAATAATAATTTGTCCCATCGTGCTGAACAGCAAGCAGCCAGCCTAGAAGAAACGGCGGCTAGTATGGAAGAGCTAGCCAGTACCGTAAAAAATAATGCCCAGAATACCGTTAAAGCCACTGAGGTTGTAAATTCAGCCAGTCAATTGGCTCAAAAAGGCGGCGGCGTAGTAAAATCGGCTATTACTGCAATGCAAGAAATCAATGAAAGTAGCAATAAAATTGCTGAAATCATTGGCGTCATTGATGAAATCGCCTTTCAGACCAACCTGTTGGCATTAAATGCCTCTGTAGAAGCGGCCAGGGCTGGAGAGCAGGGGCGTGGATTTTCCGTGGTTGCGACAGAGGTGCGAAATCTGGCCCAACGTAGTGCAGCAGCCGCACAGCAAAGTAATGAATTGATTCAGAACAGCGTGCAGAAGGTCCGCGCTGGAACCGCCTTTGTTAATGAAACGGGGGCAGCACTGAATGAAATTGTCGAAAGTGTTGCAAAAGTTGGCGAAATTGTTGCTCATATTGCCAATGCCAGCTCAGAACAATCCTCGGGCATCGAACAAGTCAACCAAGCGGTTGCACAAATGGACGATATTACTCAGCAAAATGCGGCTTTAGCTGAGCAGGCGGCGGCAGCCAGTATTTCAATGAGCGAGCAATCTACCAATATGACCCAATTGTTAAGCTTTTTTAGGATCAATTCAAAAGGCGGTACTTCAACAGCCAGAGCGGCCGTAAGTAGTAAAGTGCCATCCGTAAAAGAAAATCCTTCTAGGTCGAAAAAACCAATGGCTGCGCCTGCATTACCAAAAATCAACAGCAGCGACGAATGGGAAGAGTTTTAATGTTATTTACAAACTAATAACTGACAGGAAAGTAGAACAATGGCAACAGAAGTGCAGTCAGATAATAGTCGGGTAGAGCAATTTCTTACCTTCGAACTCGCAGGCGAAGCCTATGGTGTTGAGATTTTAAAAGTACAGGAAATTCGAGGCTGGGAAGCTGTTCGCGTGATACCGAATACACCTGCTTTCATTAAAGGCGTATTAAATCTACGCGGTTCGGTTGTACCTATCGTTGATTTACGGGAACGGTTTTCTCTGGCACACAGTGACTATTCATCTAAAACCGTAGTTATTGTACTTTGCGTTGAACATGAGGAAAGCCAGTTTGTAATGGGCATCGTGGCTGATGCGGTTTCAGATGTGCTGGATATTAACTTGGGAGACATTAAAAAAGCCCCTAATTTTGGAGCAAAAATCAATATCCGCTACATGCGAGGCATGCATGTGTATAAGAAAAAAATGATCATGCTGCTGGATGTTGATAAATTACTCAACCCTGATGAGGTTGAGGGTATTGAAAGTCTGGTGTAACAAGTGAGGATTGTGGCAGTAATCAACCAAAAAGGTGGTGTTGGCAAAACGACCACAACAGCAAATTTATGTCATGCTATTGCAACAGCAGGGTTTAAAGTGACCGCCATCGACCTGGATCCGCAAAGTCATTTAGCTATCTCGTTGGGCATTACTGCTCATAATATTGGCGGTATTGATGAGGCCATGCTGAAAAAGAAAACAATTGTCCAGCAACTCATTGCTGTCAGAGATAATCTGCAATTAATTACCTCAGGACCCAAGCTTAAGGAGATAGAACATTTAGTCAAAAATAATACTCCGCGTGGTGTTTTATTAAAAGATGCCTTGAAATTAGGGCTTTCTGATCAAGACTTTGTTTTTATCGATTGCCCCCCCTCTTCAGGATTGTTGGTTGCAAATGCCTTAATTGCCGCTGATGAAATCTTAATTCCTATGACCAGTGATTTTCTTGCGTTACAAGGCTTATCTCATTTAATGGGTACAATTAAGCGATTTGAGCAAGCTTTGAAGAAAAAATATAAAACCTTATTGGTTATGTCTCGATATTCTCCCAATAGAAGAATATCAAGTCAGGTCTTAAATGTTTTGCTTACTCATTTTCCTGAGCAAATATTAGCAACCGTCATAAGAGAAACAGCATTGCTTGCAGAATGCCCTAGCTTTGGCAAAACCATTTTAGAATATAGTCCAAAAAGTCGTTCAGCAAGGGATTTTCGTAAACTTGCAGATGATTTTCTTGAAGGCAAGGTGATGTATGGCAACAAGTAAAGAAAATGATTTGATCGGATATGATCCTTTAGCGTGGATGGAAGGAAGTGCCGATAACAGTAAAGATCACTTACTAATAGATGATAGTGATACCGAGTTGGATTTTGGTGAGCCTGATCAAAATAACGAACCGCAATTCCTTGATACTGAAACTGGTATAATTGACGAGTTATCAGATAATTTAGCAGTAATTACTGAAGAGTATTCAGTTGAGACTACAGACGACGAATTTTTAATAACTAAAATTCAAAATGAAGATGATAATATTTCGATAGAAGGACTAGCCAATAATGGCATAGAGCAATTACCAGAAGAAGCAGTAAATTCTCAAGTTGATTTAGATGCTACACTGACTATTCAGCATGTGGTCAAATTGCACGAAAAACTGAAAAAATGCTTAGCGGTACATGACCAAATCGAAATAAATGCATCTGACGTCGCATCAATAGATACCTCAACGTTGCAGTTACTGGCTTCATTGAAAAAAGATGCCGTCAAGCTAAATAAGCAGGTTAGTATTATTTATCCATCTCCACGATTTATTGAGTCTGCTCAGTTACTGGGTTTGTTAGACATACTCGATATTCAAGCATGAATAAAATGGAAGCTGTATAAAAATGGCTATTGTTGAGAAAGAGCGGGAATTTAAATTCACCGTTGATGATTTTAACTTTTTAAGAAAATTATCCAATGATCATTCAGGCATCCAGGTTCCTGATGAACGATTTGATATGTTTTATTCCAGATTATCCAAACGAATAAGGAAACTGGGACTGATAAATTTCAACGCTTATTGTCAGTATCTGAAAGATGATCCAGAGGCCGAGTTTACAAATTTTATTAATGCGATAACGACCAATTTGACCGCCTTTTTTCGTGAAATGCATCATTTTGATTATGTCCGGGATGTAGTTATTCCCGAAGTCTTGATTAGGAATAAATCCTCTAGGCAAATAAGAGTGTGGTCCGCCGGTTGCTCTACGGGCGAAGAGCCTTATTCTTTAGCCATTACTTTACTAGAAAATGTACCTTCTGACTGGGATATAAAAATTCTAGCAACTGATTTGGATACCAATGTTTTAAAAACCGCATCTGAGGGTATTTATACCGAAGATCGCGTCAGTGATTTATCAGAAAATAGACTCAAACAGTGGTTTATGCGCGGCAAATCCTCACAGCTTGGACAAGTTAAAGTAAGGCCTCAATTGCAAGATATTATTCAATTCAAACAATTAAATCTAATGCAAGATTGGCCTATGAAATGCCATTTTGATTTTATTTTTTGTCGTAATGTATTGATTTACTTTGATCGTGAAACTAAGACCTCGCTTGCCCAACGCTATGCCCAGATGTTGTCAGAGCGGTCATGGTTATTTATCGGTCATTCAGAATCATTAAATCAACTTTCAAATGAGTTTGAGTTGGTGGCATGCACCAGTTACAGGAAAAACAAATAAATACGCATGAAATCCAGCAATGATATTAAGCGTCCTTCCATCACTGGCTTTGAACACATTAATAGATATGTGGATAACGAGCATAAAATCATTGCCGCAAAAATTTTACCCGGTGAATACTACGTAACTCAAGATGACGAATTAATTACAACTGTCTTAGGATCTTGTATATCAGCCTGTATTCGAGACAAAGTATTGGGTTTAGGGGGGATGAATCATTTCATGTTGCCAGTAACCACTGTTGATAAACTCAAGCAAGGGCATGAGTCGGTCGTGGGTAATGCAACCCGCTATGGAAACTTTGCGATGGAACATTTGATTAATACTATTCTTGGCAACGGTGGCAAGAGAAAAAATCTGGAAGTTAAGGTGTTCGGTGGCGGTAAAATTATTCCCAGCTTAACTGATGTAGGACTGAAAAATATCGAATTTGTCTTGGACTATATTGACATGGAAGGCTTACTGCTACTATCTCAAGATCTGGGAGACATATACCCTAGAAAGATCATTTATTTTCCTAAAACGGGAAAAGTTGGGATGAAAAAAATTGAGCATTTGCATAATGATACAATTATAAGAAGAGAGCGACAGTATTTTAATGACATTAAAAATGCACCGGTTGAAGGTTACGTTGAGCTTTTTTAAGAGAATACAATGAAGAAGATTCGTGTATTAATTATTGACGATTCATTATTAATAAGAAATGTACTGACAGAGATTTTAAATTCTTCCCTCGATATTGAGGTGGTTGGTACCGCTGAAGATCCTTACATTGCCAGGGAAATGATTAAGGCGCTAAATCCAGATGTATTGACATTGGATATTGAGATGCCGCGTATGGACGGAATAACTTTTTTACGTAACCTGATGCGCCTCCGCCCTATGCCTGTGGTGATGATTTCAGCACTTACAGAAAGTAATGCCGACGTGACGTTAACAGCCCTCGAATTAGGTGCTGTAGACTTTATAGCTAAGCCAATAATTGATGTGGAAAATTCATTAAATGACTATGCGGAAGACATAATAGCTAAGGTAAAAATGGCCTCACAAGCGAATATTAAAAACGCATAAATAATGAATTCAACAGTCCGAATCTACAAGTTATGTAAGTACATAAAAATAAAAAACGCACCAATTGACGGTGATGGTAGTCTTCTTTTAGAGTGGTTTTATGGATAAGATACGTGTACTAATTATTGATGATTCAGCATTAATTAGAAAAATACTGACTGAAATTTTAAGTTCATCGCCTAATATTGAGGTAGTAGGTGCAGCAGCAGATCCTTTGATTGCCAGGGAAATGATTAAACAATTAAATCCGGATGTATTGACGCTGGATATTGAAATGCCGCATATGGATGGAATAACTTTTTTAAGTAACTTGATGCGGCTGAGACCTACTCCCGTTGTAATGATCTCCACACTAACTGAGCATGGTGCTGAGGCCACCTTAAATGCCCTGGCACTTGGTGCGGTCGATTTTATTGCTAAACCTAAAGTCGATGTAGTTAATGCAATTAATGAGTATGCTGAGGAAATTATTTCCAAAGTCATCGTTGCCGCTCAAGCCAAAGTTGGAAATATTCCCAATAGAGCAATCAAATCCAAACAAACAGCGACAGAGAAACATTCTGCGGATGTTATTCTGAAAGCAGCATCTGTAAATACAGCGATTAAGCACACCAACAAATTAATTGTTATAGGTGCATCCACCGGTGGAACTGAAGCAATTAAAGCAGTTGTAAAGGGGTTCCCAGCCGACACACCTCCTGTTTTAATAACACAACATTTACCCGCAGCATTTAGTGAATCCTTTGTTCGACATGTAGACCTAGTAACCCAAATGTCAGCATGCATTCCTAAGCATGGCCAAATCGCTGAACCTGGTTGTATTTATCTTGCTCCTGGAGACAGGCATATGCTTGCAGTCAGCGAGGGGGGTAAATATGTTATTCAGTTGAGTGATGGACTACCCGTCAATCGCCATAAACCGGCAGTAGACGTCTTGTTTCGCTCCGCCGCACAATGTGCAGGCGCTAATGCCATAGCGGTGTTATTAACCGGCATGGGCGCTGACGGCGCAATCGGCATGAAAGAAATGCATGATGCTGGAGCTAAAACTGTTATTCAGGATGAACAATCCAGTGTCGTTTGGGGTATGCCGGGAGCCGCATTCAAATTAGGTTGCACTGACTACGTAGTATCGTTGGATGAAGTTTCACATAAGGTTTTAAGCTTGATTAAAACTAAAGCTTAACTAAAGATCGGGCAGGCAAAATGCCCATTATTTACCTTTAAATAATGGTAGGCAGGAGCGTTGTCTACCCTACTTGACTGTTTCATTAAATATGACTAATCAGACCAAAGCACAATTTATTGCCGTCGCTTCTATTACTTCTGAGTTGAGTGCGGTCATGGTAGTAGCCAAGGAAATATCATTAGCAGCGGCCAATGCCAAGGCTATTGCCTTTAGAGCTGGTGATAAAGCCAAAGGCTTTCAGCCGATTACTGACTTCATTAATGAGTTGGCTAAAGAAACCATTGAACTAGTGACCAATATTAATATCTATGCCTTAGTGTTATATCGATTAACAGTCGAGGAATTTCAAAAAACAGTTACTTATAATAAATTTGAATTGGCGGCAAAAATGGCTGAAGGCGCTGTTCATGCTAAATCGATGCAAGAACCTGTCGATCACGCCAAGCTTGCGATGCAAGATTGCCAGCGGCGATTTAGACGGGATGTTTCGCAGCTGCTAGGCCAACTTGAAGCGGTGATGCATCATGCGCGTGCTGCTCGGGTTATCGCGGCAAACTCAAGAATTGAAGCATCGCAGGCGGGTGAATATTTACAGAGTTTGCAGGCCGTTGCTGAAAGTGTCGATAAAGCGGCGCATACCATACATGATAATGTGCAGCGATGCAGAATCGCATTATCCATTTATCGCAATAGCTAACAGCGACTAATTACAAGAGGCATTGTTTTATGAAAATGACCAAGATCTATGAAGGCTCACATCAATGGATTATGTTTGGACGGGACGAAGGTAAACCCAACAATATAATTGATACCAACCAATATGTAGTACGCACGACTAATCGTTGTTTGCTGTTGGATCCGGGTGGTGCGGAGCTGTTTGCACCAATGATGGCCGCCGTGTTGCATCATGCGCCAGTAAATCAAATAACCGATCTGTTCGCCTCGCATCAAGATCCTGATGTGATCTCATCGCTAGGCTTATGGGATCAGGCCTTAACCAATGCTAAACTCCACGCGCCGGCTCTTTGGGAAGGTTTTTTACGCCATTACAGCTGTGATTCCATAGAATACGTACCGATTCCGGATAATGGTGGCAGCATTAAATTAGAGTCTGTGGAATTGCAGTTGATTCCCGCGCATTATCTGCATTCCTCTGGAAATTTTCATGTCTATGATCCGCAAGCCAAAATCTTGATGTCAGGCGATGTCGGTGGTGCTATCGAGGGTCCCGGTACTCCGGTTTTTGTTGATAATTTCGCAGCACATGTTGAGAAAATGCGTTACTGGCATCAGCGCTGGATGCCTTCAAATCAGGCAAAAAGAGTCTGGATAGAGCGGGTAAGAAATCTCGATATTGACATTTTGGCCCCGCAACATGGACGAATGTTTAAAGGTGATGATGTCAAAAGATTTTTAGACTGGTTTGATGCGTTACAGGTGGGGATTGCGGTTTAATCGTAGCACAATGTCGGGGTATGCTATTGCTATCTCCGACCTACCCGGGAGCTTATGATGACTGAACAAGTAAACTATATCCGTTGGTTTAATAACACACGAATAGAGGATGTCTCTTTGGTGGGCGGCAAAAATGCTTCCTTGGGTGAAATGTACCGTGAATTAACATCACAAGGCATCCAGATTCCTAACGGTTTTGCCATAACTGCCGAGGCTTATCGTTACGTGCTTAATCAAGCGCAAAGCTGGGATGCACTGCATCAAGCCTTGGATGACTTGAACCCTAACGATGTTGCAGACCTTGCCAAGCGCGCAAGTAAAGCGAGAGAAATCATCTATGCCGCTGCTTTTCCTGAAGACCTGGAGCTGCAAATTATCGAAGCTTTTAATCAATTGAAAGAACAGTATGGCGATGAGTTAAGTGTGGCCGTACGTAGTTCCGCGACAGCCGAAGATTTGCCTACCGCTAGTTTTGCCGGACAACAGGATAGTTTTTTAAATATACGCGGAGAGCAGGCCTTACTGGAGTCTTGTAAACGCTGTTTTGCCAGCTTGTTTACTGACCGCGCAATACATTACCGCGTCGATCAGGGCTTTGACCATTTTAAGCTGGCTTTGTCGATAGGCATTATGAAAATGGTGCGCTCTGATCTTGATGCTAGCGGCGTGATGTTTACACTGGACACTGAATCGGGATTTACCGATGTGGTATTTATTACCGGCGCTTACGGACTCGGTGAAAATGTCGTACAAGGCGCAGTAGATCCAGACGAGTTTTATGTGCATAAGCCTACTTTTGAGCAAGGGCACAGGGCGGTATTAAGACGCAACTTGGGCGCAAAAAAAATCAAAATGATTTACAGTTCAGGCCTTACCGGTCAATCTACACGCAATATTGTGACATCTGCCCAGGAACGCCAACGCTTTTGTATTAGCGATGAAGATGTACTAACGCTGACCGACTACGCTATTAAAATAGAAAAACATTACTGCGCCAAACCGATGGATATCGAATGGGCAAAAGATGGCCTAGATGGCGTACTGTATATCGTTCAGGCACGCCCAGAAACCGTGGTTTCTCAGTTACGGGGTAAAATCTTGGAGCAATATAAGCTTAAACAGCAAGCTGAACCGATAATCAAAGGTCATGCAGTGGGCAGTAAGATTGCGACCGGCAAGGCAAGAATTATTAATAATGTCGAGCAGTTAAACGGCTTTAACGCGGGTGATGTCTTAATCGCCGATATGACAACCCCGGATTGGGAACCGGTCATGAAAATTGCCTCGGCGATAGTCACCAACCGTGGTGGCAGGACTTGTCATGCTGCGATTATCTCTCGTGAATTAGGCGTTCCCGCTGTCGTCGGTTGCGATAATGCTACGACGCTGATTGAAAATAACAGCCCTGTTACCGTATCCTGCGCTGAAGGTGAAGTAGGTAAAGTCTATCACGGCATGCTCGATTTCGAGATTAAAACCACCGATTTGTCGGGTCTGAAGCGGCCAAAGACCAAGATCATGCTTAATATCGCCAATCCTGAATTGGCGTTTAAAACCAGTTTTTTGCCTAATGACGGCGTGGGTTTAGCGAGGATGGAGTTCATCATTACCGAATATATCAAAGCGCATCCTATGGCGCTGATACACCCGGAACGAGTACAGGATGACGGCGAGCGGGAACAGTTAGATTCCTTAACACGTAATTATGCCAGCGCCGAAGAATATTTTATCCAGAAGTTGTCGGAAGGAGTCGGTACTATTGCCGCTGCGTTTTATCCCAAACCGGTCGTCGTGAGGATGTCCGATTTTAAAACCAATGAATACGCCAGCTTGCTTGGCGGACGCTGGTTTGAGTTTGATGAAGCGAATCCGATGATTGGTTTTCGTGGCGCCTCGCGTTACATTCATCCTGCTTACGCAGAAGGTTTTGCGCTGGAATGCAAAGCGATGAAGCGGGTACGTGAACAAATGGGCTTGACCAATGTTATTTTGATGATTCCATTTTGCCGGCGCGTTGGAGAAGCCCAGCGTGTTCTGGCCTATATGGCGGAACTGGGTTTGACGCGAGGTGAACAGGGCCTAGAGATTTATGTGATGTGTGAGATTCCCAATAACGTCATACAAATCGATGCTTTTTCCCAATATTTTGACGGTTTTTCTATTGGTTCCAATGATTTAACCCAGCTTACCTTGGGTGTGGATCGCGACTCTGCGATCATTGCTAACGATTTTGACGAGCGTGATCCCGGCGTTAAGGAAATGATTCGGCTGGCTGTTGAAGGGGCGAGGCGTAATGGCAAACATTGTGGACTTTGTGGTCAGGCGCCGTCAGATTATCCGGAGATGGCGAAGTTTCTGGTGGAAATCGGCATAGATTCGATGAGTTTGAATCCCGATACTTTGCTACAGACCACTCAGCTGGTTCTAGAAACTGAACGACATTTTGCTAGATAATTAAAATGCAGACCTGCACATATCTCTGGAGAGAATTGTTTCAATTTTCAAAAAAACGTCGACATTCGCCTGTTATAGTTGAAGATGAATAATTCCCGCTTCTTTTTATTAGGCTTTGTCACTGTTTTATTTGTTTTTCTAACCGGCTTTGAAAAAGCTGATGATACTGTAGAAAAATCGACTAATGTAACAGGCACCCAAATTAACAAAGAAGAGAGTGCCATTGCTACAAAAAAAAACAAAAAAAAACCGTCTGTACTTCGTATAAATGATGAAGCTGAACTTCAAAAATCGCTGGATCTTTCTATGCCATTTGAGCTATCTGAAAATATCCTGCTGAAGACTGAGCAAAGTACAGTAATTCCCGGAGAATTATCAAATATATTCGCTACTGAAAAGAAAAAAAAGCCAAGGCCTGTTGATTTAAATGGTCAGATGTTGATGTCGCAAGAACCGGAAGCGGATAAGCAAAAGTCGATGGATGGTGCAGGAATACTCATCAATTTAAAGCAGTAACTATTGAACTCGATGCCAAGGGTCAGCACCCGATTTTATGAATACATAGTGATAGTTTACAATATCCGCTAGTAAGTTCATCCCTGCAGCGGGGATGCAAATAAACTGGATGTATTAAATTACGTCAATCACCCCGCCCTGAAAGACGGAGCTTGTAAAAGCTAGGTTGACCAGACTAAGCGCTAACACAGTGCTACGATTACAACGGGTCGTTAAGACTTACCAGCGAATGCTTCCTTAGTTCGCTGCTCTAAAAGGATCGGATCACGCTGGGGAAAGGTAAAGCCCCGAA